>JBFIIZ010000009.1:0-13858 GCA_041601015.1 Minisyncoccia bacterium
AACAGACGTTGAATCTAATTCAAAAGTTGTATATGGAACAGAATCTTCAGATAAATTAATTGAATATAAGAATTTTTCTCATGAAAATTGTAATACTAGTGGGGCTATTTTAACTCTTAATCATTGTGTTGTTTTGAGAGGTCTTTCAGAAAATACAACATATTATTATAGGGTAGTGTCTACGAATGCATCTGGAGAGATTGTAATAAGTCATGAGCTCCAGTTTAATTCTGGCCCTTATTACACAACCACTTCTGGTGGTTTTTCATTAGAAAGTACTAGTATAGGCACATCAAATAGCACTGAAACATCAGGTTCTGATAGTGTGGTTACGAGCTCTGACGTAAATAATACGACCACAACAACTGTAGACACAACACCACCAGTAATAACCATTTTGGGAGATAATCCTGTTCATATTCAAAAAGACTCAACTTATGTTGACGCCGGTGTAGAGGTAAGCGACAACATAGACACAAACTTAACTGTTTTTGCAGGAATAGATGATGGTGATATTAATTTGGATATTTCTGCGATTAGTCTTGATACTAGTCATGTTGGTTCGCATACGATTAAATACAAAGCCACTGATTCAAGTGGTAATCACACTCTTGCCAGAAGAGGTGTAAATATTTATGAACCAGAGACGGCAACAGAAGAACCAAACACCAGCTCTGATGTAACCTCTTCTGAGGGCACACAAACCTCTACTGAAGCTTCCTCCGAAACCCCTCTAGTGCAGTTTGCGAGCGACTTAAACGCTTTAGTAGAGACTTTCACAGAACCATTTAATGATACTATTTCTGGTTTAACTTCTACTCCTTCCACAACAGATATTACATCCTTTGCAGAAACCCTTACCACACAATCGACACCTGACGCTGACAATGTTCCTACTCACGGTGTTTCAATAACTCAACCAGACGCGAGCTCTATACTAGAAGGCACTAAGATTTTTAGTGCGACAACAACTGAATCTATAAAACAAGTAGTTTTTAAAATTATTAATAGAGACGGTTTAGCGGAAACTCTCGAGGCTCACTTAACAGAGAGTACTAATTGGTCAGCTTCATTAGATAGTAAAGCACTAAAAAACGGTGTTTATCTTGTTGTTGCATATGGTAAATATTCTGAAACAGATTTTGTAAGAAGTGATAAAAGAGCCTTTTATGTTCGTAATCAAAAGCTTGTCACAAATACACAAGTACCAACCTTGACCACTCAAGTGTCAACCTCAACCACAATACATCAAATATCTTCAGATTTTTCAACAACGAGCCCTCATGTTGCCAATAGAATAACTTGGGCGTGTAGAGAAGCTAATATAACGAAGGCTGGCGATTGTTTGGAATTCATGTTTAGGAAAAACCTACCAAAAGAGTGTCAACAGCAACTGGTAACCAGTCCAGAAGATTGTGACCGAATCATCCGTGAGACAAAGTTGACCCAAGAGTGTAAAACTCAAGGTATAGAAAGCGAACGATCGTGTAAGGAGTACATGGAGACACTACGGCTTCCTGAGGAGTGTCGTGATGCGGGTGTATCTACGGCACAGGAATGTGAAGCACTAGTCTTTGAAAAAACGGCGCCCTCGGAGTGTCTAGATGCTGGCATTGGTAATAAACGAGAATGCGAAAAATACATTTTTAATTTGAATCTTCCTCAAATTTGTAAAGACAACAATATCCAGAATATTGAAACTTGTAAGAAATATATACTCAATGAAAACCAAAATAGTAGAACCTCTTTTATAGAAACCGTTTCAAAAGAATGTGAAGATTCTGACATATCTAGTAGGGGGGAGTGTGTAAAAAATGTTCAAGAAAAATATTTACCCAATGAGTGTAAAGAAAAAGGCATAAACACAGAGCTAGACTGTAAAACATTTTTAAATCAAAGACACATAAAGTCAGAATGTGTGGAGGCGGGCATCACAAACAGAGAAAGCTGTGATGCTTTGTTGTTTGAAAAAAATCTTCCCAAAGAGTGTGCCGAGGCTGGTATAACTGAGTTATCTGCCTGTAAGGAGTATAGTTTTAGTTTGTACAAGAGTAGGATTAGCTGTGATAATCCAGCTTCATCGGGAGTTTGTGAGGAGTCAGTTAAAGTAAGGCATATTGGAAATCTTATTTCAACACAAAAGAAGTTCGACAAACTAAAGGCAATATCTCTTGATATAGAAAATGTAACAAAAAACATAGAGGACCTAAGAGAGATTTTAGGAGAAGAAGGCAGCCTTGTACCAATAGTTGGAGTTAATAGGGGGATAAGGATAATAAGGACCGAAGATTCAATTGTATTAAATCAAAATGACGAGCTAGTTCAGACTTCACCAGTAGCTCTTATGTTGGATAGTGACAATGATGGTTTGACCGACGATTTTGAAAAAAGAATTGGAACAAATCCACTGAGCGCTGATACCGATAATGATGGACAGACTGACATAGAAGAATTACGTTCCGATAATGATCCAAACGGAGAGGGAAGTCTTGTTGTTGATCTGGCTCCAGTTGAGGTGGCTCTTTTAAATGATATTCCACTTGAGCATCCGAAGACATCTGGTCTAGAGACCGAAAATCTAGAGATTGAAGCCGTTGTGAATAAAACATCTTACAACACAACCTCTGGTAGAGATGAAGGTGAGGGTACCAAAAACAGCGGTTATTTATTTAATGGTTTAGCTGAGGCTTATAGCGTGGTTACATTGTATATCTACTCTGACCTACCTCTTGTTGTAACTATACAAACAGATAGATATGGTAATTGGCAATACGAACTAGATAGCCCTCTTATTGATGGCGAACATGAGGTATATGTTGCAATAAATGACAACACAGGAAAGGTGGTAGAAAAAAGTAAACCTATTAACTTTTTTGTTAGAGAAGCAGAGGCATTTTCTGTGAATGAATATTTAAGCAGTGTTAATAGTAGGCAGGTCGACGATTCTAGACAGTTTACTTTTTTGTACATAGTTATCGCACTTCTTGTTGCGGTTGTTTCAATACTTACCTTTGTGTTGTTTTTGAAAGAAAAAAATAAGAAAGAGCCAGAAACGTATGGCACTTAAAAACCTTTTTGAAAAAAACAGAATTTTTTTCCAAATGGCGTATGGTGTGTTTTTAATTATCCTCATACCTATATTTGTTGTTTTTAATACTATTTATATAGTAAATAAATATAACGACAATGTTGACACTATTATTCAAAGGCATGGCCTTTCAACTGGTCGTTTTGTCTATTCTCTTATCAAAAAAGACATAGAGAATCATGGAATCTTACAGAAAGAGGTTGATTTTTTGACCTCAAAAAACAGCGACATATTAGAAATAAGTATATTAAAACCAAGTGAAGAGAAGTTTAAGGTAGTCGCTTCTTCAAATGAAGATAATATAAACAGAACCTATAAATATGAATATTATGATTTAGCCTGGGTTCAGCCGGACAATGATGGACTTGCAACAGACCTCAAACGCCCACCTATTGATGATGACGGTAATTTTGAACAAATAGATGATGGTAGATTTTGGTTGATTGCAATGCCTATGGACGGACCCGATGGTAATAAAAGCGCACTTCTTACAATTCAACTATCTTCTGAAATAGTTGACTCTTTAACATCAGAAACTAGAACTTCATCTATATACGTTCTTGTAATAACAGTTCTTGTTCTGTTGTTGTTTCTTATGGTAGCTGTTCGTTTGTGGGATTACGCTCTTTTGTATAAAAAAATGCGAGAAATAGATAAGATGAAAGATGAGTTTATTTCTATGGCTTCACATGAGCTAAGAACTCCTGTCTCTGCTATAAGGGGCTATGCGTCTATGATTGTTGAAGGAAGTTATGGCAAAGTTAATGATGAGATAAAAAGCAAACTATCTAACATAGACTCTTCAGCAAAAAGATTAGACTCACTTGTGGAAGACTTGCTTGAGGTGAGCAGTATTGAGCAAGGAAGGATTAAGGTTGATCTTCTTCCTACTGATGTAAATAAAATAATAAACAAAACAATAGAAAATCTAATGGTTAAAGCAAAGGAAAAAGGCTTGTTGTTAAAATATTCCCCACACACTGAAAAATCTTTAATTCTTAATGTTGATGGGGACAAATTAGAACAAATTTTGATTAATTTGATAGGTAATGCAATAAAGTATACAAAAGAAGGTTCAGTTGAGGTGTTTACTGAGTATAAAAAACGCGGGAATAGGTTAGAAATAAAAATTAAAGATTCTGGTATTGGGATGTCTTCTGAAGAAAGAAAAGATCTTTTCAGTAAGTTTTATAGAATTAAAAATGAAAAGACAAAAGATATAAGTGGTACGGGCTTAGGTCTCTGGATTACGAAAGAACTTGTTACCTTAATGAACGGTAGGGTGGATGTAGATTCTATTGAGAATGTTGGAACCCAAATAACAGTGAGTTTCCCAATGTATAAAATAAAATAAAAATCAGCATTGATTTTATGCTGATTTTTAGTTATCTCTATTTTCAAAATTCTCTTTTTTCTTCTCTTTAATGCGCTGGAAAATCTTGTGAACAAGCATTACCAATATAATCCCCAATATTACCCAGCCTATTATATCTTCCCACATATTATTTTAACTTTACTGCTGTCCCATAAACTAGCATTTCTGCCGCCCCTTGCATTATCATTGACGTATTCATGCGGAGACTGATTACAGCGTCTGCACCCATACGCTCTGCGTCCTCTACCATGCGCTGTAAGGCGTGTTCACGAGCCTCTGCTTGTAATCTGGTGTATTCAGATATTTCACCGCCCACAAGACTTTTTAGGCCCGCAAAAATATCTCTTCCTACATTTCTTGCTCGCACGGTGCTTCCACGAGAAATACCCAGGATTTCAGAGATTTCTCTACCTGGTAACTGTTCTCCTGTTGTAATAATCATAGTATTTTAATTAACTAGTAAATATTACTTACCTCGTTTGCTAGCTTTTTTGGCTAACATTTCGTGCTTTACGGAGAGTCGTTTTTTTGTTTTATTTGAACGGGATGTTTTGTTTTTCCCGACACCTGTTGCTCTTTTTGCCATAATGAGTGTGATTATACACTATTGTTATAAATAAAATAAGACCCCCAAACTGGAGGTCTTATTCTTGCTTTAAAAAATTACAAAGAAGATAATGTTTTTTCTATTTCTTTAACAATCATCTCTAAACTTTGAGATGATTTAATGATGTAGCCACGTACCCCAACAGACATTCCTTCACCCAGAGCATTACTAATATCATCCATTTGTGCTAATTGGGTAGAAATTAGTATATTTGATTTTATACCTCTACCTTTTAGTTCTCTTAAGAACTCTAATCCACCCATCTCCGGCATAAGCATGTCTAGTATTACTAAATCTGGCTCAAAAGAGACCATCTTCTCGAGTGCTCTAATACCATTTTCAGCTACCTCCACCTCATATTTTCCACTGTTTAGGGCGTCTGATAATGTGCTTCTAAATTCTTTTTTGTCATCTACTATTAATATCTTTTTCATATATACATAATAATATTTATAAGATTTTACGCAACTGGTGGTGTGGTTTTTGGTGTGGCAGCGGGTATGGGTGGTGCAGGGTCAGCTACAGGTTTGGTTGGTGTCGGTGTCTGAACAACCACAGAATCAGGTGCTGGAGGGGTGTCAGTCGGTGTTTGTGCTGTTGCAGGAGTCGGCGCTGTAACGGGCTTAATCGGTAATGTGAAAAAAAAGTTTGAGCCTTTGCCGTATTCAGATACAACACCTATTTCTCCACCATGTTCTTCTACAACACCTTTTGTTATAACTAGACCAAGGCCTGTGCCTTTCTGCTGTGTTGTTTTCCCACTTTCTAGTTGTTTGAATTTTTTAAACAAAGAACCAACTTCTTCTTCTTTTATTCCAATACCTGTATCTGAAACAATCACCATAACTGCATCCATATCATTTTTGATATTTATGTCTAATGGCTCTAGTCCAGCTATTTTCATTTCATCATTTATTTTTCCACCTTTTTTATGCAAAAAAGCGTTTAAAGCCACCTTTCCGTCAGGTTTTGTGAACTTCATCGCATTAGATATAAGATTATTTAAAACATGCTCTATACCTTCAGCATCAAATTCCACCTCACTAGGAACATCTTCTGACAAGGTGGACTCAAGCGTTATTTTCTTATCTTTGGCTGGTATTGCATAGAAATCAATTCTTTTTGATATTACGTCTTTTATGTCTCCTGGTTTTTTTGTCACTGAGAACTTACCAGCTTCAAGTTTAGACACATCGAGGATGTCATTAACAAGATTAAGCATTCCTGAAGAATTGCTATGTATCATACTTAGATAATCCTCATACTTCTCAGTTTTAGCTTTTATGGTGCCACCTTTTAGAACTGTTGCTATCCTCTTTATGCTATCAAGAGGGGAGCGGAGCTCGTGAACAAGCATTGAAGTGAAGTCTTTTTGTATTTGCTCTGTTGCCACTTCACTTGTTATGTCGTGGAATATAACTACACCACCAAGAACCGTTTCTTGACCTTCTGTTGCTTTATTTATTACAGGGAACACGAATATTTGAAAAAATTTATCATTTAGAAGAACTTTTTCAGACTCATAAGTTTTTTTGAGTTTAACGCTTTCCTCAAGTCGTCCTCTTATGTCAAATTTACCACCTAGGTTGTCTATGAAGTCAAAGATTGTAACTTCTTGATCTGACTCAAAACCAATCGCTTTTTTTGCGGCTGGATTTATTACCATGAGTCTATAATCCAAGTCTGTCATAACAACCCCGTCAGCCATGCTTTCCATCATTGAGTTTAGTTTACTTTGCTCAGTCTCTACAACTTTTTGTAGTTTTGTTACTGCTTGAGAAGCCTGATTGGTTATTTTATACAAAATAGTCATCTCTTCTTCTTTGTATAAACCAGTTTGGGTGTGGGCAACAGTCAAAACACCAACAATCTTATCTCCGATTACAAGAGGAATGTTGAAGAATGATTTTACTGGTTCTTGAACCTCCTCTATAAGGATTGCTCCAGAAAGAATCTCCTCTATGGGCACCTTTTGAAAGTCTTTATTTAAAAGTGCTGAAATAGAACCTATCATTCTTTTTTTAACCTCATCTACAAAACCCCTATGTACTGATTCCTCAAGATGAACTTTGAATATAAGTTTTTCAGGCTCAACCAACATATAAGAAACAGCGCTGTATTCTATAAACTGATGTAGTGAACCGGTGATAATGTCTATTATTTGATGAACATCAAGAGAATAACCGACTCTATCTCCAAGCTCTTTTACAATAGCGAGCTCATAGAGTCGGTTGTTTAATTCCTCTTCTTTTTTTACAATGTCTTTCTTAAATAACTCTATCTTAAAATACACAAACACCCACGAACCAATCGCTAGTATTCCAAGTGCAATTATTATGATTAAAGTCATTTTTAAAGAATTATCCTACACCTCTGTTTTCCTGCTTCCTAATAGTCCAAATATTTGCAAGAACCAAATTATTGCAAGCATTCCTCCTAGGCTCTTAACTAGAGCCACTAACCACATGTAGGTGTGTCCAAGAATAATTGGCATAAGACCTGTTGCAAGGAATGTTAGACCTAAAACAAGTATTGGGTAACGTATTTTCCCAGAACCTATTTTCATAACCAAGAAAAGCGCTATCAAAAACGACAGCAAGTCAACGTAAACGTGAGCCATCTGTCCTTTATATGAAGGACCAATGTCTACGATCATTTGAGTGTGACCCGCCTCCATGTTGTGTTGCGCCGCTTCCTGAAAATCCATCTCTCCCATGTGTTCTAGCATCTGGACGTCCATTTGGTCATCCATGTTCATGACATGATCATCCGCTTCCATCATATGATTTTCTTGTGCGAACACAGATGTCACAGAGAACACCATGAAAAACAAGACTATAAATGTAATATATTTCATATTTTTTTTGTTAATAATTAAACAATACTAAGTTTCTACTCTACAGAAACTTTAATATCAGGATATTTCGTCATAATTGTGCCAACTATGTTTTTCACAATCATTCCAGAAAGACTAACGTATTCATTGATTAGTCCCTGAAGAATCTCTTGTGGATCCCCAGATATATCAGTTACCGTCCCATCGTCTGATACTGTTAATCCGCTTATGTTTCTTGCTTTTAGAACAGAAATATCAGGACCCAAGATAACAATCTGCTTCTTGATAATTTCTGTTATAAGTACTTTGTACTTGTCTGCATCTGCCATATGTTTTGATTTATTAATGATAATAGTTAATTTTTCGACCTATTTCAGTAAATCTTCTACTGTTTTTATAATTTTTTCCCTGTCATTATCTTCTTTAAGTATAAAACTTTCGGCTCCAGAACTTAGAGCTAATTCTTCAGCCCCAACATAACTAGAGTAGATAATAACTGGAATATTTTTTGTTTCTTCTTGTTTTTTGAGTCTTTCAAGAAGTAACAACCCATTTTCTTTGGGCATAAACACATCCAAGATAATCAAATCAGGCATCTCGGATACAGCCTCATTATAACCATTTTCGCCGTCTACTGCATAGACGGTTGTATAGCCACTTTCTTCTAATAATTTTCCAACTTGGTCTCGATGTATCTGACTGTCATCGACAATTAATACTTTCTTCATAAAAATAATTATATCAAACTTTGATTACTTGATGTGTGTATAGTTTTTACTTTACCTCAACAACTTGACCACCAAGTTCTTCTACGTATTCAACTTTAAATGTTTTTCTACCAATTAGTTGACCCCTTTCTGTGCGTACATCTACACGCCATTTTCCTTCCTCGAGCTGTCCTTTGAGTGTATAACCACGATATCCACCGTCTCTTCCTCCAATAATAGGGAATACAACCTTGTTTCTTTCCTCCCATTCTCCTTCGTTTTTATAAGACCAAACATGTGATATTTGTTGTCTTATTTTAGTTGGTGCAAATATTGCTGAATATGCGTAAATATAGTCTCCTTTTTCTACAAAAACAGTGTTTGTTTTATCAAAGCGATACCAAGGTAGGTTTTCTTTATAAGTGATGTATTGATTATCTACTCTTTCTATTTTGTTATAAATTTCAATGTCTTTTAGTGATAGAGGAATAGGGGGGATTACATTAGTGAAATATAAAATATTAAACAATATATAAATTGATATTACTGATAAAGAAATCTGTCTCCTTTTATTTTCTGCTTGGCTTTTTTTAGATCTCTCGATGAATTGTATTAGAAGTGCGATAGCAATTAAGCTTACGACACCGCTTAGTATGAAAATCGAAGCTCCCATTTTGCCAACAATTACAGGTATAAAGAAAATAAAAAAGGAAAAAAGCGCTATAAAATACATACTCATTCTAAATACATATTTTTCGTATCTCTCTTTAAACTTCTCATTTCCTATAAGCAGGAAAAGTAAGATTATAAGAAATGGCCAACTCTGTATGAGAGCCCCACTTCTTGAGTAAAAAATAACAAAACCACTAAAGAGACCACCAAATGCATATTGGAGAACATATGGCAAAAATACTCTTATTTTTGAGTTTGTTTTTAAATAGTGTAATAGGGAAATACTACCTCCTGCCAAAAGTAGGTATGTTATGAGAATTAGATTGTCTAGCCACTGATCTATCCTGGTGAGTGTCAGGCTGTCAACAATAAAACCAGTTGCAAGAGCACCAAAGGAGAGTCTTCGTTCATGTTTTGCAAGGAACGTTTTTACGCGACTAAATTTCATTCCTATATGATAGCAAAAAGAAACTAAAAAAAAGAAAGGTTGATGGGTGTTTTATTAGGAATAAAAAAGTCGCTCAAACACATTGAAGTGCTTGAGCGACTGTACCCCTGACAAGGAATTGTCACCTAGAAACCGTTGTTGGGCTTAGGTGGGTTCCAGGGAATGTTAATCTTCTGACCTCCCTCGTTCTTGGGAAGCTGGACGGTCGTGTGACCACCTGTGATTCCACCCTGAGGGTTGATCTGGAAAGTTTCGTGCATGTCGCCTCCTCCGAGAGGGGACTGACCCGCCGGCTGGATTCCCCAGCCGTTGTTCAGGGGTTTGAAAGGTTTGTTGTCCATTTTGGTTTCCTCCAAATGGTTTGTTTAAAGAACTAGGTTCGTGTTTTTATAATAACCCACGTTAACAAAAAATCAATCATTCAAAGATAATACGTATTTATGAGAGTACTGATATAATCTAAGATATGGACGCAAAATTTATAAAAAGCCTTATTTTCAAGAAATTACCCGTACTTATTGTCGCAGTCTTGGTGTTTTTTGGTATAAGTGAAAATATTGCACAAGTTATAGCTCCTCAAGTTCAGTCTGTGGTGGAAGATGTGATTGAGGAAAAACTAGAAGAAAAGGAAGATAATCAGATTGAGAACCAATCAGGTCTTGTTGTTAGGGTTTATGATGGCGATACGTTTAACCTAGAGAACGGGGAAAGAGTAAGGCTTATTGGTATTGATGCTCCAGAAGTCGATGAATTTTTTTCTGTGGAGGCACAAAAATTTCTTGAAGATTTAATCCTGAACAAAGAAGTAACCCTTGAAAAAGACAAAACCGAACGCGACCAATACGACAGACTTCTTATGTATGTTTATGTGGATGGGGTTTTTGTTAATGAGGTAATTGTACGAGAAGGTTTAGCAAAAGCTATTTCGTATAAACCAAATACATCAAAGCAAGAGATTTTAGAAAAAGCAGAAAAAGAAGCCCAGGGGGAGGGTTTAGGTGTGTGGGGTATATAGAGATTATAAAATTAATAAAAAACAACCCTTACTTGGGTTGTTTTTCTATATTTAAGCGTTATCAAACCTTACTTTGTTCTCGTTCATCCATTTTTTCTTTGTCTCTTCTGTGTGTCTAAGGTCATTCATGACGTCAGAATGAGCCTCAACGTAGTGAGGATGAAGCGCTTTCATCCATTCTTCAAAAGTCTCGCCTTGAGCTTCGTGCTCACAAAGGTCGCATTTTAATGTTTTCATAATTTCAAGTGAAAATTAATAAAAATGATTATTTTAATATTTATTTTTATATAATTTGAGCGCAGGAATTATATGCTCGCCCCATACAATTTCTTAATTAATTACTAATATCTGTAGTCTGGCCAAATGTCCAGAAATACTCCCCAGTAGTGTACTACAACATATAGAAAGAATATGTATCCAAGTACTCCTATTATAAGAAAGAGAAGACTAGTGTTGATAATTTCTCTGCGCCTTTTTTTTGCTTCGTCTATAGTACAAATTCCTTTTTGCCTTCTGAAATATACAATGGCACTTGTGATGAGTAATACAAAACCTACTCCACGAAATATCCATTTATAATCTCCATATAACACGTCAGCAAGTCCTCCTGCAAAACTTACTGTCGATAACCCTAATAGCACTAGCACAAGTGGACTAAGGCAACAAAGAGAAGCAAACAGTACGGGAAGACCCGTAACTTTAAATAGTTCCTTTATCTTCATAATACAATGATAATGAATATTGTTTCTTTATCAAGTACAATGGTTTAACAATCATTAGTAAAATACGCAAAGTTTGGCTTTGTATAAACAGAAAGAATATGATGAAACACATTTGGAAAATATTGTTAGCGGGACTTGGTATATTTTGTATATTTTTGTTCATATGGCTCTATGGGTGGTATACAGGAAAAGTTGCACCAAGTGACGTGGACACGTCTGTTATAGAAGTAGATGAGGCTGTAGCATATTTTGCTGGAGGGTGTTTTTGGTGCACTGAAAGTGATTATGAGAAACTCCATGGAGTAAAAGAAGCTATTTCTGGATATATGGGCGGTGAGCTATTGAATCCAAGTTATAACGAGGTATCGAGTGGTGTGAGTGGTCATCGTGAAGTGGTGAAAGTGGTCTATGATCCAAGTGTGGTGAGCTATCAGAGGCTTGCTCTGTTCTTGCTACAAGAAACAGATCCCACAGACGCAGACGGCTCTTTTTACGACAGGGGGCATCAGTATAGTTCTGCAATCTACTATCAGACCCCAGAAGAAAAGAGTATCGCAGAAAGTGTGATTGCTCGAGTGGGTGAACTTGGTGTGTTTGATAAACCAATCACAACAGTTATAGAGGAGGCAGGAGCTTTTTGGTTAGCAGAAGAATATCATCAAGATTTTTATAAAAAAAGTTCTTTACAGTACAAGTATTATAGGAATGCTTCAGGTAGAGATGCTTTTATAGAAAATGCATGGGGCGATGGCAAGTACGACGAAGAGCTTAAAGATATTTTGGAAAACAAAACTAATGGCGCTAGTGCATGGTCAAACTTTCAAAAACCTGATGATAAGGTTTTGAAAGAGACCCTGACTCCAATTCAATACAAGGTGACACAAAAAGACGGTACAGAGAAGCCATTTGAAAATGAGTATTGGGACAATCATGAAGAGGGTATTTATGTGGACATAGTCTCGGGCGAGCCACTTTTTTCTTCTACTGACAAATACGATTCAGGTACCGGGTGGCCAAGCTTCCTTAAACCAATAGATAAAGATTTTGTCACAGAGCATGATGACTATAAGCTTTTTGTACGCAGAACAGAAATACGAAGCAAGTATGCCGATTCACACATTGGACACATTATTTTAGATGGTCCTATTGAGAATGACAAAATACGCTACTGCATGAACTCAGCGGCAATGAGGTTTGTACCTAAAGATGAAATGCAATCTGGAGGATACGGCGATTTTCTTTACCTGTTTAATCAATAGAGTTTTGTGTAAAAGAAAACCACCCATACGAGTGGTTCTCGTTGGGTGGGCTTAACAAAAGTTTAGCTTTCGTTATAGATTTCTTTTTTTAAAACAAGCTAATTATTTTGTCGTGGAAAGTATTTTTTCCCAAACATCCATAGGAAAATATCCATTTCTCTGACACTTAGACCAGTAAGTCTAAATTCTTTTCCAAACCAAGATAGTGTTTCCAGATACACTTCGTATTCACGAAGCTCGCTCACTTTCAAAGGTTTTTCTCCAACACTACTACGGAAGTATACCAACACCCTGGCTACATATGAGTCATATATGGGGTAAGTATCAGGAGCGTGGTAGTGGCAATATTTTGTAGCGAAAGAATAAAAATTCTTAGTTTTACCACCCAGAGACACTAGAGCTATCATGTCTACAACATCGAGCGACCCATCTTTGAGTTTCTGGTCGATATTAAGCGTGACAATGTGTCTTGCGACAGGAATGGGTCTAAATATGTTTGTACTAAACAAATCATTCAAAACAACAACTTTAGCTAACACATTTTGCGCATCTATGTTGCTTGGATACTGCTCAAAAACGTTTTTTATACAAAGATCTGCGAGAACAAAATCGTCATTGGCGTCCCAATCAGATATGTAGCTATGCGCTAGATCTACTGTGGGCGTGGGTATGGGAGATATGTTTTGCACTTAAATCACCGCATTTGTTTATTTTAATTCCAAAATCACAGTACCTTTCGTTAGATGATTTGTCAAACTAGAAACCAATAAAATACTTATTTGTTTTTTCGTGGAAATATTTTCTCTCCAAAAACAATATAATAAAAAAGTCTTTTTATTAGCCAATAAAATATAGCCAGAACCCCTGACCAAAATATTCCAGAAATCTCTACATCACTTTCAAAATATCCAAGTAGTATAAGTGCGATAGCAAATACGGCATAAGAGCCTATGAAAAGGACTTTCAGTAATCTGTAATACCACTTTTTGTGAAAGACTTCTTTGTTCATACTAGGATTATAGCAAAATAAGCTGTTCAGGCTTGAGAAGACCTTGATATAAAGCCGTATTTAAGGTATGGTTCTAGGTTCCAAACCCGCAATGGCGGGTTTTTTAGAAAAATAAAAAGC
>JBFIIZ010000010.1:0-12971 GCA_041601015.1 Minisyncoccia bacterium
ACAGAAACACAGTCCAAAACTCTGCTCGTATTTATATTTCGTGGTAAAGGAAGTTGAACAACAACAGCGTCTGAGTACTCGTCAGCCTTTTTTATTTCATCTATCAAAACATCCTCAAGTATTTCTGTTTCATATTTTTTTACCTCCACACTTACACCAATTTCTTCGCCAAATTTCTTTTTCAAGTCTGTAAATTTATTTTTTACATTATCATCACCAACAGAAATGATTGTTAGTTTCTTGGAATGATTAAAAAATTCCCCCTTGAGGAATTCTTTTATTTCGTCTCTTATTTTTTTTCCGTCTATTAACATTAATATCTATATTGAGGGTCTAGTATTATATGAGTTTTTAAAAAAAGTTCAAACTGTGGATTACTTAGCCTAAACACCCACACGAGACAGCAAAGCTTTTATAGTTTTCAGCGTTATGATTAGATCAAGAGAGAGCGATCTATTTTTTATATAGTACAGATCATAAGAGAGTTTTATTTTTGTTGCCTCAGACTGTGTTGCAAATTTAGGTGGGTCTATTTGGTAAATTTGTGCCCAACCAGAAAGACCGGGTTTAATAAGATGTCTGACATTGTAATAAGGGACATCATTCTCATAAACACGAGCAAGTTCAGGTATTTCAGGTCTTGGACCAATCAAAGACAAGTCTCCCTTAAGAACATTCCAAAGCTGAGGAAGCTCATCTATCCTTGTTTGTCTTAGTATTTTCCCTACTCGGGTAACCTTATTCTTTGAACGCACCGCTTCTTTACCAGTATCCATACCAGACATTGTCCTGAATTTATATATATTTATAAGCCTGTTGTTTTTACCCAACCTTTCGTTCACATAGAAGATTGAGCCCCCGTCTTCTATCTTTATTGCAAGAATAACAAATGGATAAAAAACAAGAGACAGCAACACCCCCACAAAACCAAAAAATAAATCTAAAACTCTTTTCCCTGCGTCATAGGCAACTTTGGGTTGCAAAGACACATTTTCCAAAAACCAGCTATACCTTATTAAAGAAAGAGGGATTCTATCAAAAATCTCTTCGTAAACTTTGTGCATATCAACAAACTGTATTTTTGAAAACAAAAGATTGTAGAGACCTGAGAGTATTGGTTTTATCTTTTCATTATTAATGTCTATTATCACAATAGACACACCAGATGAGTAAATTCTATTCAAAATTTCTTCATGGTATGAACTATCTGTAACATCATCAAGGTTAATAGTAGAAACAAGCTCTATGTTGTATCTATTGTTCTCATTTATCTCCTGTTTCAGGTACTCGAGTTCCTCACCTCCCCCTATCATTAAACCCTTTTGTTTTTTTCTTACACCAAAAAAACTAATGTACGCATTTCTCCATAAAATAATCAGCAAGAGCGATACCACAAGATAGATAAACAAATTTGTCTTTGGTGTAATGTTGAAATACGGTATTAAATAAAAGAAAATAACCGCAATAATACTATTTGTAATCTGAACGTTAAGGATCGTGTCGGGAAGTTTGCGCTTGAGCAAAAGAGTGTGTTTTTCATATAAACCAGATATAAAAAATACAATCAACCAAACAATAAAAAGTATCGAAAATGGAACAATGTGAGTATCTAGGCTGTGGTTAGAAGGAATCTCCAAATAGCGCAAAAGAAGCATCAACCATAAAGATGCGTATAAAATGACGATATCTCCTAAAAGCAATAAAATAGGCTCTTTTTTGGCTGATATGCTCATAATTTTTATACCATACACATAGTTTTATGTGTCTGGGATAGATTTTGACCTCATAGTACAATATATATAGTAATTTTCAATGATTTAACGTATTGTTTGTTAGCAACAACATGGATAGAAAAAAAGTCTTATACCTAATAACAAAGTCAAATTTCGGGGGCGCACAGCGCTATGTTTTTGATTTGGCCACAGGAATACCAAATAATGTCTATGAGCCGGTGGTAGCTCTAGGCGGAAACGGTATTTTAAAAGAAAAACTCGATGAAGCAGGGATAAGAACAATCGTAATAGACAAGCTCGAAAGAGACATCAGTCTCATAAAAGAGTTTTCTGTATTTTTTGCTCTTATTAAACTCTTTAAAAAAGAAAAGCCTGACATCGTTCATTTAAATAGCTCAAAAATAGGAGGTTTAGGGTCTCTGGCTGGTAGAGTAGCCGGTGTACCCAATATAATATTCACAGGACACGGTTGGGCCTTCAATGAAAATAGAAATTCTTTCTCAAAAATTATAATTTTCATGCTTTATATTTTTACCATCATGGCTTCTGACAGAACGATCGCTGTGTCTGAGAAAACAAAGCGCCAGATTATATATAGAGCTCCATTTTTGAAGAAAAAAATGCCAGTAATCTACAATGGCATGGACAGGATCAATTTTGTACCCAAAGATGATTCTAGGAATCATTTGTATTCGATTTTAGATAATAACAATTTAGATAAAAATTCTATTTGGGTTGGCTCTGTAGGGGAACTCCACCATATAAAAGGACAGTCTTGTTTAATCGAAGCTTTTTCTGGACTTAAAGAATCCCAAAAAGTTTCAAATATAAAATTATTAATTGTTGGAGAAGGAGAAGAAAGAGAGAAATTAGAAAAGTTAATTACTGAAAGACGGCTCAACAAAGAGGTATTTTTAGTAGGTAGAGTTGAGGATGCTCGTAGATTCCTTAGAGCATTTGATATATTTGTCTTCCCCTCTTTCTCAGAAGCAATGCCTTATGCGCTAATAGAAGCAGGGTTCGCAGGTCTACCTGTTATAGCAAGTAAAGTAGGCGGTATACCTGAGATTATAGAGGACAAAAACTCAGGAGTTCTTATAAATCCAAAAGATGTTTACGATATGAGAGATAAGATGATTGATTTTATACAACACAAAGAAAAAAGAGAAAAATTTGGCCAAAATCTTCAAAAAAGTGTAGTGGAAAAGTTCTCAAAACAAAGAATGCTGTCTGATACAATAAAAGCCTACGAGCAAGGGATATAATGCCAGTACAATTTGACGAACAAAATTATGGACAAACACAATACGGAGGTTTTGATGAACCTAAAGGTATTTCGGGCTGGCTTATAAGCAAAGGAATAGCAAAGGACCAAAGAGGTGTGAATATGGTTTTAATAATAGTTTTCGTATTAGCCACAATCGTTACTCTTGCTGTAATTATTTTTGGTAGAGAAAACAACACTCAAATCCAAGTATCTGAAGAAGAAATATATCAACTACAACAAATGGAAGGATATGTGGGACCAAGCAACTAGCAAAATGAATAAAAAAGGATTCACATTAATAGAGTTACTCGTTGTGATAGCCATTATTGGTATGCTTTCTTCTGTTGTTTTAGCTTCCTTGAACACAGCTCGGTCTAAAGCAAGGGACGCAAGAAGAACTTCTGATATAAATCAAATTCAAAAAGCCCTTGATTTCTATTATGATAAGAATGGAGCCTATCCAATTACGGGGTGGAGATTTAGTTATAATAGTTCTTGGGATTGGCTAGAAACTCAATTGGCAGATTTTATTCCAAATCTTCCTGTAGATCCCAAAAACGATAGCGCCCCTCCTTATTATGGAGCAGGGCACTCTTATGCCTATTATTCCTCTAATTATGGAGACGCCGGTCAGTGGTATATGATTGTCTTTAAATTAGAAAATCAAAACGTTAAGATAGACCAGCAAGATGGAGTAAGAGCGCCAAATGGAACGCTGTTTGACTATCCAAGTGCTGGAACAGCTGATGGTTACGTAATCACACAGGGAAGATCAGAATAACAATTCCCCCGAAGACAACGCTTTTATACAAACAATCTATAACGGGTCTCGTGGGGGGCACACACCCCATTTACAAAAAAAATACGTGATAACAAAACATAATGCCAGTACAATTTGACGAACAAAACTACATTTTTGATAATTAACAAAGCTAGTTGTTGATATCTCGACTTGAAAATATTCAATATATGATAATATTTTAATATGCCGGTACAATTTGACGAACAAAATTATGGACAAGCACAATATGGAGGTTTTGACGAACCTACAGGTATTCCAGGCAAACTAATTAATTGGGGTATTGCAAAAGATAAGAGAAGCGCAAACATGATTCTATCTATTTCCGTAGTAATTTTTATATTAATTGCGATTTTTGTTTTTTTTGCAAACAGAACACCTAGTCTTGGAGACGAAAACGTAGACCCAAATTTTTTCGAACCTATTTAATTAAAACACAATGAAGCAGAAAGGATTCACATTAATAGAGTTACTCGTAGTAATAGCCATTATTGGTATGCTTTCTTCTGTGGTTCTTGCTAGCTTAAATACAGCTCGGTCTAAAGCAAGGGACGCAAGAAGGGCGTCTGATTTAAACCAGGTTATAAAAGCAACTGAACTTTTCTATGATGACAACAACGCTTATCCATCAATGACCAACAGTTATGTATTCGCAATAGTTGGCTTAACTCCAACATATATACCAACTCTACCAGAAGACCCTAAAAATACAGGTGGAAACAGATACAGATACTATTACACAGATAGGACAAAAGGTTACACCTTATTAGTACAGTATGAAAATGACGCAGTAAGTGGTTGGTGTAAAATTGTTGTTGGAACTTTGGGTTATTCTGGTTGGGCTAGTATCCCTACTTGTGACCTTTAATATTAAATACATCGCTTTCCAAGCAAAAAACAGAGTTTTTATTGCTCTGTTTTTTAATATAGCTTAGTCTCTATCTCATAGTTCGCACATCTCTAGAATACCTATTCATGCCCATCAGTATTCCGAGCCCCATAAACTCGGTAACCAAGTGACTACCACCATAACTTAGAAAAGGTATTGTGATTCCTGTTATTGGCAACACCCCTATATTCATACCCACATGTACAAAAAAGTGGCTTATAAGCATAATCGCAAGCCCCAAACCAAATAGCACTTCGAAATTTGTCTCGCCCTTTGAGGCAATTTTTAATATTCTCCATATGACTACACCAAACAAGGCAAAAAATACTAGAGCGCCAACAAACCCCCACTCTTCTGTGAAGGCTGCAAATATAAAATCAGTTTGATATTCGGGCAAAAACTCAAGCCTCGATTGAGTGCCATACCCCACCCCCTTCCCTAGAAGCTCACCAGAACCAACCGCGACCATAGACTGATATGCATTATATCCAGTACCAGAAATATCCGTGAGTGGGTTCAAAAATGTAGTAATACGAGCTTTTTGATAATCTTGAAACGCAAAGAACCAGAGAAAAGAAAATACAGTAATCCCAACCAAAAATACTGCCAGAAGATGCTTTTTGGGTATACCGGATACAAGTACCATACCAAACCAGATAAGGAAGAGTATTATCGCTGAACCAAAGTCGGGCTGTAGAAAGACAAGTAGAAATATTATAAAGGCATAAGAGCCAGAAAGTAAAATATGTTTATAGTTGGCTATCTCGGCATGTCTTCTAGAGAAATATTTAGCGAGTAAAATAATAAGCACAAGTTTCACTGGGTCTGCTGGTTGAAAGGCAAAAAATCCAAAATCAAACCAACTTCTCGCCCCTTGAAACACTTCCCCAAGAATAAAAAGTGTGAGCAAAAGCCCCACAGAACCTAAGAAAAGACCAACAACAACAGATGTTCGTCTCAAAAATCTAAAGTCAAAAAAACTAAATAGAAAAAATACAAATAGAGATAAAAAAATCCAAACAAGCTGTCTAGAAAAAAACACACTCTCTCCAACAAAAGAGTGCATTGTCACTAGTCCTGCGCCCAAAAGTGGTATAACAGCAAGAAATAGGGTCCAGTCTATGTGTCTTAAAGATTGTGGTACACGTGTTGGCATGTACTAGAGTTTACCTTCTGAAGTAAACGGGCACAATATCTATTCGAGCTACAACAGTATTAAAATCTTCAGGCCATGTAAACACAATAGTATCTGATTCTTCTGGCGCAAGTCTTTCCAAAATAGTTTTCGATGCATTTATCAAATTCTCCTCTGCGTCATAGAGCAATGCAATAAATTCTATATCATTTAGTATTTCAAAAGTCTCGTTTTTCACAACAGATGTCAGTTTGGGTGTAACACTATCTTCAGACATTACTTTAGTCACGATCCTTATATTCACATCAGAAGCATCAGATGCCTCCCAGTAAGGAGCTCCTCTGAGTTCGAAACTCGCCCTTGTAGGTACCCTTTGTCCTGTCCTAAGAGCGTGTTCAATAATAGGAAAAACTTTACCGGGTAAGAAATAACCCTCCCCTTTTCTTTCATAAACTAAAATGTTTCTATCGTCATATAGTTTAAATGTATAAGGAACATTACTTGCTTCATATACAAGGTTTGGATTTTCTATCATAGCGACCACGCTATATACATCGTCAGCTACGGGAACCACCCTAGACCATAAAATAGCAATGTCTTGTGCGTTAAACTGACATATCGCAACACAACTTCCTCCACAATCTATCCCCTCTTCGTTTTGATTTAGTTTTCCATCAAAACAAGTTGGTGCATCTTTCTTAGTAAAATACAAAAACAAGCCCCAGAAAATAATTATCAGAACTAAAACACCTCCAATAGTTGTTTGTCTTTTATTAGACCAAGCGCTCATAAACATAATTATAATTGGAAGTGAGTAAGAAATAAAGCCAAGATTTGCCTTTATTTTGACCGAACGCCCCAATTATATGCTTTGCATATACCAAAAACCCCCTACTTACTGGAGGGGGTTTTAAAAGAATAGTTTGAACGCTTTAAATTAGTGATGACCGGATTTTATCCCAGATATGGGACTCCCCTCAATGCCATCCCTCTTAGTAGTTTAGGTTTAAACACTTTAAACTGGCGACGACCTACTCTCCCCACAATATGAGTACCATCGGTCCTACTGTGCTTAACTGCCGTGTTCGGAATGAGAACGGGTGTTTCCACAGCGGCAAGTCACCAGATTAAAAAGTTCAAATCAAAGTAAGTCTTCCAGCCTACAATCTCATTCCTACCCGAAAGCAAGAATGAGATTGTAGACAAGAAAATAAAAAATATTACAATTGCGTGATTCGCAAATTTCCAATCAAGAAATGTCTCGACGAATTAGTACTCCACCGCTTAACACATTGCTGTGCTTCTACGTAGAGCCTATCAACCTAGTCATCTCCTAGGGGTCTCAAATGATTCCTAATCTTGAAGTTGGCTTCCCGCTTAGATGCTTTCAGCGGTTATCCGTTCCCAACATAGCTACCCAGCAATGCCCATGGCAGGACAACTGGTACACCAGAGGTCAGTCCACCCCGGTCCTCTCGTACTAGGGGCAGATCTTCTCAAGAATCGACGCCTGCAGCAGATAGGAGACCAACCTGTCTCACGCTTGATATCACTTATTACTAAGTGCATTGGACTATAGCTTCTCTTTCGAGGTTAACGTTTAGTCTCTACGGGTCTCTTTCGAGTTCCCTCGGTATTGCCCTCTTCTAAAGAAGATAGGGTTTCACCGATATCAGTTAACTTTAGCTCTCATAAAATTTATGAGGACCGCCGTGATTGGATTGTCTTTTTTTGAATTAGGCAAACTTGTTGCGTTAATTCTCTATCTATAGGACGAAAAAATTTGGATATTTACTATTTGTAAATTGAATAACAATGCCTCGTTCCGGATTCAGATTGGTCGAGCACTCAATAATTTAAGTGTTCGACGGTCTGAACCCAGCTCGCGTACCTTTTTAATTGGCGAACAGCCAAACCCTTGGAACCTTCTCCAGCTCCAGGATAAGGTGAGCCGACATCGAGGTGCCGAACACCGCCGTCGCTCTGGACGCTTAGGCGGTACCAGCCTGTTATCCCCAGGGTAGCTTTTATCCGATAATCTCAGGCTCCATCTAAAGGAAACCTTCGGTTCACTATGCTCTACTTTCGTATCTGCTTGACATGCCCGTCTTGCAGTTAAGCCAGCTTGTGCCATTACACTATCGGCACGGTTTCCATTCGCGCCTAGCTGACCTTTAGACCCCTCCGTTACTCTTTAGGAGGGGAGCGCCCCACTCAAACTGTCTGCCACACAATGTCTCTGACAGGTTTTACCTATCAGGTTAGTGACTACATAAAACAAGGGTGGTATCTCACTGACGACTCCAGATAGACCAAAATCTACCCTTCAAAGTCTCCCACCTATACTGCGCAGATTTCACGCAGCCACAATATGAAGCTACAGTAAAGCTCCTGGGGTCTTTTCGTCCCGCTGCAGGTAACCGGCGTCTTTACCGGTATTGCATTTTCACCGAGCTGTTCCTCGAGACAGTTTCCCAGTCGTTACGCCATTCGTGCACGTCAGAACTTACCTGACAAGGAATTACGCTACTTTAAGACGGTTATAGTTACCGCCGACATTGACCAGGGCTTATACGGCCCAGCATAACATCCGAAGACATTACACCCTCCGCATTTAACCTTCTGGCATTGGTCAGGCGTCACCTCCTATACATCCTCTTACGAGTTCGCAGGAAGCTGTGTTTTTGATAAACAGTCGCCAGGAATACTTTCGCTGCGGCCCCCATCACTTTAGATACTTCGTATCTTTTTGTAATGAAGAGTCTCAATTAAGTTTTCTTTTGTCTCGTTGCTCTTTAAATAAATATTGTTGTGTGTCATTTTCTGTCTTTATTTTTTGTTGTTTTCTCAATTTCTCTTTCATCACTTGGAAACATCCAAAGTGATGGGGGCAAACCTTATCCCGAAGTTACGGTTGCTTTTTTGCCGAGTTCCTTGAGGAACACTCACTCGTTCGCCTTGGTCTTCTCGACCTGATCACCTGTGTCGGTTTGCGGTACGGGTCGAACTATCCTAACCTTAGAGGCTTTTCTTGGAAGCGTGCTTTTCAAAATTCCATCCACCGAAGCTTCAGTTCTCTAGTCCGCTTGAAGTATTGTTGCCCGGATTTACCAAAGCAACCTCCTCACATATAGACGCACATCCAATAGTGCGCTTTGAATACAACCCTTCGTCACCCCATCGAAAATAATTCGAGTTACGGAATATTAACCGTATGTCCATCGCCTCCAGCTTTCGCCATCGGCTTAGGCCCGACTAACCCTTCGCTGACAAACATCGCGAAGGAAACCTTGATCTTTCGGCGCGCGGGGATTTAACCCGCGTTGCGGTTACTTGTGCCAACATTCTCACTTCCATACGCTCCAGGGTGGGTCACCCCTTCCCCTTCAATGCAGAATGGAACGCTCTCCTACCACTTATTCTTCTCCGTAGAGAAGAAAAAATCCTCAGTGTCGGTACTACACTTAGCCCCGATTATCTGCGGCGCAATATCTCTGAATGAGTGAGCTGTTACGCTATCTTTAAAGGGTGGCTGCTTCTAAGCCGACCTCCTCATTGTCAGTGAAATTTCACCTCCTTAAGTGCACTTAGTGTAGATTTAGGGACCTTAACTTGAGATCTGGGCTGTTTCCCTTTAGAACCATGGAGCTTAGCCCCCACGTTCTGACTCCCGCGTTTTTGACCTCTGGTATTCGGAGTTTGATTGGTGTGGTGAGGTTTCCCCCTATCCAAACCATCCAGTGCTCTACCCCCAGAGGGAACACGCGAGGCTATACCTAAATATATTTCGGAGAGAACCAGCTATTACCAAGTTCGATTAGCTTTTCACTCCTACCCACAGCTCATCCGATGATTTTGTACAGTCAACCGGTTCGGGCCTCCATCCGTCCTTCGACGAACTTCACCCTGGCCATGGGTAGCTCACTTGGCTTCGGGTCCTACACGAACGACTTGCGCGCTATTCACACTTGGTTTCCCTAAGACTCCAGCCGAAAGGCTTTAGTCACGCCGTTTATGTAGACTCGTTGGCTCATTCTTCAATAGGAACGCTGTCGAGGAACAAGTCCTCTTCAACTCCTTGTAGACATATGGTTTCAGATCTATTTCACTCCCCTCTCCGGGGTATTTTTCACCTTTCCCTCACGGTACTAGTTCACTATCGATCTCTAAAGATATTTAGCCTTACCAGTTAGTTCTGGTAGATTCCCCCAAGCTATTCATGTCTCGGAGTACTCAGGAATACAGACAAAAAAGAATTTGTATTTTCGTTTACAGGACTATCACCTCCTTGGGTTAGACTTTCCAGTCTATTCAACTAATACAAATTTTTGTAACTTTTCTCGGTTCCGAAGAACCGACGTCTGTACCCTACAACCCCCCATCCATAAAGAATGGGGTTTGGGCTATTCCCGTTTCGCTCGCCGCTACTTAGAGAATGTTTCTACATTCGTAGATTTTTTTTCTTTTCCTCTGGGTACTGAGATGTTTCACTTCCCCAGGTCAGCTCCGTGTAAACACGGTCATCGAGGTTTACTCAATGGGGTTTCCCCATTCGGAAATCTTCGGATTAACGGTTGCTAGGCACCTAACCGAAGCTTATCGCAGCCATGCCACGTCCTTCATCGCTCTTTAGAGTCAAGGCATCCACCATACGCCCTTGTTGACATTTCCTAATTGGAAATTTATTAATCACAACAATTGCAATATTTTTTATTACCTACTTTATCCCGCCAAAGGCGGGATTTGATCACAAACGTATAAAACGTTTGTAGTCTGATTCTACTTTTTACTATTCTAATCCACCTTACAGATCAGAATAGTGTATTTTGCTGTCAACGATCTCTCATTCTGTCATTAAAAAAGCCCGCGTCTAAGCGGGACTGAGTACACGAACTAGCGCATACGTTTATCTCCGCTTTTTTGTTAGCCTTTTAATATCAATCATCATGTAGGAGGTAGTATATATCAAAGAAAATATGTGTCAACAAGAACAAAACCTTACTATTTAAGTAAGGTTTTGTGTCAATATTTTATATTTTTTACTATTTTTATTTACCTCTAGATGAAACTATATCCTGAGCAACATTTTCAGGCACAACTGCATAGTGATCGAACTCCATTGTCATTGTTCCGCGCCCTGAAGTCATGCTTCGTAGCGAAGTGGTGTAACCAAACATCTCAGAAAGTGGAACTTTTGCGTTAATAACCCTCAACTGACCCCTCTGTTCCGTTCCTTCTACAAGACCTCTCTTGGAAGAAAGGTTTCCTGTTATGTCGCCCATAAACTCGTCTGGCACAACAATCTCAACTTTCATCATTGGCTCTAGAAGAACAGCTCGTGCTCTTTTTGCTCCATCTTGAAAAGCTTGAGAAGCAGCGATCTTGAAGGCGATTTCAGATGAGTCAACATCATGGAAAGAACCATCAAAAAGATCGGCCGAAACATTAACCATCTTATATCCAGCAACAATACCTCTGTCCATCGCTTCTCTTATACCCTTTTGAACCGCGGGAATATATTCTTGTGGAATAACACCTCCTTTTATATTGTTGATGAACTCGAAACCTTCACTTCTATTAACATTCTTTGGAAGTTTCTCTTCTGGGTCTACATCCATATCCATTGGCTTGAGTCTTATCTTCACATGTCCATATTGACCACGACCACCTGTTTGTTTTATGTACTTAAACTCTGCCTCTGCTTCTCCTTGAATAGTTTCTCTATATGCGACTTGTGGTTTACCAACATTTGCTTCTACGCTGAACTCTCTTTTCATCCTGTCTACCAAGATTTCCAGGTGAAGCTCTCCCATACCAGCAATAATAGTCTCCATAGTCTCGTCGTCTGTTGAAACTCTAAAGGTTGGATCTTCATCTGATAGTTTTTTAAGCGCAATACCCATCTTTTCTTGGTCTGCTTTTGTTTTCGGCTCAATCCTCATTGCAACAACGGGTTCTGCGAAAACAATTTTCTCAAGAACAACCGGATTTGCTTCATCACAAAGTGTATCTGAAGTTTTTGTACCCTTTAGTCCTACAGCGGCGGCAATCTCACCAGCATAAACTTTCTTTACTTCCTCTCGTGAGTTTGAGTGCATTCGAACAATTCTTCCAATTCTTTCTTTTTCTCCGTTTGATGAGTTGTATACATAAGAACCAGCCTCAAGTGTGCCCGAATAAACTCGAAACCATGTAAGTTGTCCAACAAATGGATCAGTTTGCAACTTGAAAGCAAGCGCAGCAAAAGGTTCACTATCATCAGCCTTTCTTTCAACCTCTTCTTCTGTATTTGGATTTATTCCTTTAATAGCGGGTATATCAAGAGGTGAAGGAAGATAATCAACCACGGCATCAAGTAAAACTTGTGTTCCTTTGTTCTTTAAAGCAGAGCCTGTAAACACTGGTATTATTTGATTTGCTATAACACCCTTTCGTAGCAATGCTTTTAGTGTAGACAAGTCTGGTTCATTTCCTTCTAGATAAGCATTCATTGCAGCTTCGTCATTTTCTACTATTTTTTCAATCAACTCAGCTCTATATTTTTCTACATCTGCTTTCATGTTTTCTGGAACCTCTCCAATAACAACATTTTCTCCCATTTTTCCTTCGAAGGTATAAGCTTGTCGAGTCAAAAGGTCTACAACCCCCTCATGATTACCCTCTTCCCCCATAGGAAGCTGTGCCCGTACTGCATTTTTTGTAAGTCTGTCCAAAATACTTTGAAAACTTCTTTCAAAACTCGCTCCTGTTCGGTCAAGCTTGTTAATGAAACACATTCTTGGAACTCTATACTTCTCAGCTTGTCTCCAAACTGTCTCAGATTGTGGTTCAACTCCAGCAACACCATCAAAAACCACCACTCCTCCATCAAGAACCTTAAGGCTTCTCTCTACTTCAGCGGTGAAGTCTACGTGACCAGGCGTATCTATAATATTAAATCTATGTTTTAAATCTGGATTTTGTGGATCGTATGTTGGTGTCCAAAATGTAGTAGTCGCAGCAGAAGTAATTGTAATTCCTCGTTCTTGTTCTTGTTCCATCCAGTCCATAGTTGCCTCCCCGTCGTGAACCTCGCCGATTTTATGTGACATTCCTGTATAAAAAAGAATACGCTCTGATACTGTAGTTTTACCAGCATCAATGTGCGC
>JBFIIZ010000011.1:0-12494 GCA_041601015.1 Minisyncoccia bacterium
TCTTGGGGTGTTATTGGATGACAAAAACAGTTTCTGGGGGTAAGGGTGTAGACAAAATATTCCCAAGCCCAAATCACGCTATTACGGCATTTGACTATGATCAAGTTGCTTTTAGAGCAAATATTAAAGTTATGGCAACAGATAGCGAGAAGTATGCTGAGTTTGATGGAGGAATATTTGAAACATCGGTTGGTAGACTGCTCTTTAACAGTGTTTTGCCAAAAGATTTTCCTTACATAAACAGAGAGATAGACGCTAAGTTTATGCACGAAATAGTTGATGACTTGATTGAAAAATATGGAACAGAAAGAATTCCAAGTATTCTAGACAAGATAAAAACATTTGGATTTAAGTATGCAACTTACGCAGGAATCACTTGGGGTATCGATGATATACAAATACCAGAAGAGAAAGATGGAATTATTTCTGCGGCAAGGAAAAGAAGTGATGAAGTTGTATCTCAATACAACGAAGGTCTTCTTTCTGGAGAAGAAAGGAAAAGAAAAAATGTTGAAATATGGCATGAGACTAAAGATGAGATAGAAAAACTTATACCCGGTACTCTTGATGATAATGGTTCTGTATATGACATGTGGAAATCTGGTGCTCGTGGTTCTCTTTCTCAGCTTACAGCAATGTCCGGAATGAAGGGGCTTATTGCAAACAACAAAGGTGAGACTATTGAATTTCCAATTACAACTTCAAGCAAAGAAGGGCATACACCGCTCGAGTACTTTATTACTACACATGGTTCTCGTAAAGGTTTAACAGATACCGCCCTTAATACGGCGCACGCAGGATATCTTACAAGAAAACTTTTTGACGTTTCTCAGGACATTGTTGTAACAGAAGAAGACTGTGGTACAAAAGATTCTATTCTTGTAAAAGAAGAAAATCTTTCAGGAATTATTGTTCCAATTTCAAAAAATGCAACAGGAAGATTTCTTGGTAAAGATGTTTTGGATTCAAAGGGTAATGTTTTGTTTAAGAAAGGACACTTTCTTACAAAAACAGAAGCAATGGAGATGGAAGAGGCTGGTATTGAAGAGGCTTGGGTTCGGTCTCCTATGACATGTAACACACAAAGAGGTGTATGTAAGCATTGTTACGGAATTGATTTAGGGTCCAATGTGCCCGTCGAGTTGGGTGAGGCTGTTGGTACGATTGCCGCTCAGGCGATTGGTGAGCCTGGAACACAGCTAACTATGCGTACTTTCCACGCAGGAGGTTCTGCTTCTGTTGGTGGGGATATAACAACTGGTCTACCTAGAGTTCAAGAGGTTTTTGAAAGAAGGAGTCCAAAAAACCCAGCAATTGTTTGTCCAGTAAACGGGGTTGTTACAGAAATATTAGAAGATGGAAGAAACAGAACTCTTATGATTCTTCCAGATGAGGCTGATAAAAAGAAAAAGATAAAGAAGGGAGAGACTGAAATAATGGAGTTTCCAATTAACTACCGAAGGGTTATTTTGGTGAAATCTGGAGACAGGGTTGCTAAAGGACAACTTATAACTGACGGTTCTGCAGACCTTAAGGAGTTGTTCAAATATGCGGGTAGAGAAACGACTCAAAACTACATAATCCATGAGATTGGTAAGATTTATGAAGTTCAAGGTGCTTCTATTTCAAGAAAGCATATTGAGGTGATAATCAAACAAATGTTTTCTAGAGAGAAGATAAAAAACCCAGGAGACACTGACTTTTCTATTGGACAAATTGTAGAAACTGCCGTGCTAAATACTGTAAACGAAAATGCAAAAGACGCTGGTTTAGAAGGAGCAAAAACAACACCTCTTATACTGGGTATTACAGAAGTCGCTCTTACAAGACAAAGTTTTCTATCAGCAGCTTCTTTCCAACATACAACAAGGATTCTAATAAACGCATCCACGAAAGGAAGCAAGGACCCACTTGTAGGACTTAAAGAAAACATAATCATAGGACGATTAATACCAGCGGGTACCGGCTTTGAGGGTTCAAAGAAACACCAGATGATAAAAGATCTTCAAGAGTCACTTGCGTCGGGAGAAGAGTACAAAAAATAAAGTTCTTTTTAAGAAAATAGTTCCTTGTTTTATACCTTACTATTTTGTAAGGTTTGGTTAATAAATATGAGTGATGTTGAAAGAATAAAAGAACGCCTCGGTATAGTAGATGTCGTTTCTTCATATATAAAGTTAGAGAAGGCGGGCATGAGCTATAAAGCCCGATGTCCCTTTCATAATGAAAAGACACCCTCTTTTCATATTTCACCAGAAAGAAATCTCTACTACTGTTTTGGGTGTGGTGCAAAAGGCGATATATTTACTTTTGTCCAAGATTTGGAGGGGTTAGACTTTCAGGGGTCACTTAAAATGCTTGCAGATAAGGCTGGCATAGAACTCACGGGAGAAAAAGTTGGTTCAAGAGACGCGAGGGAGAAGCTGTATAAAATTATGGAAAAAGCATCTATTTTTTACTCATCTGAACTCTCTAGAAACGATGACGCAAAAAAGTATTTGAACCAAAGGGGTATTAGTGGAAAGACGATTAAAGACTTTAGAATAGGACTTGCACCATCTAGTTGGACTAATTTATACGACCATCTAATTAAAGAGGGGTATGAAGCAACTGACATAGATAAAGCCGGCCTAATAAAGAAGAGTAATAAAGAAGAAGGTTCATCGGGAAGGTTTTATGACAGGTTTAGAAATAGAATAATCTTTCCAATATCTGACAGTGCGGGGAGAATTGTTGCATTTTCTGGAAGAGCTCTAGATAAAGGTGATAAGATTGCAAAGTATATAAACTCACCTGAGACTATTCTTTATAATAAATCTGATGTTTTGTTTGGGTATGATAAAGCGAAACAGCATATCAAAAAAGCAAAAATGTGTGTTTTGGTAGAAGGGCAGATTGATTTAATTCTGGCACATCAGGAAGGATTTCCTTATTCGGTGGCCGTCTCCGGTACGAGTTTTACTGGAGGACACCTAAATAGAGTAAGAAGATTAACGGATAACCTCGTCATTGCATTTGATAGAGATAAAGCGGGTGTTCTTTCAATGTCTAAGACAGCGCGTATGGCTCTGGGTATGGGGATGAACGTTAGAACTGTTTTATTACCAGAAGGAAAAGATCCAGCAGATGTATTGTTGGAGAATAAAAAACTTTGGACTAGTTTGATAAATAACTCTAAGCACGTCATTGAAGTGTTTTTGGAACAAATAGCAAAGAATAGTCCAGACCAAAGAAAATACTGGTTACAGGTAGAAAGACATGTACTTCCTTTAATCAGCTCAATGTCTAATAAAATAGATCAAGCACATTTTATATCGAGAGTTCACAATAAAACTGAAATTCCAGAGGAATCAATAAGAGAAGAACTTTCAAAAATTGAGAAACAGATTGAAAAGAAGGAAGATAGGGTGATTATAAATAAAGGTGAAGAAAAAGAATTTATAACAAGGAAAGAGTCAATAACTAGAGCGCTAAAGGCAATTGTTTTGTGGCAGGCGGGTTCAAAAAAACCTTTTATAGAAGCTGATAAGCTAAGAACCAGAATAGACCTTCTTTATGGAAGCAAACAAGACTATGAACTTGATGCCGTGGATTTACAAGAGCTAATTTTTCAAATAGAAAAGGTTTATGAGAGTAAGGACAAACTAAAAACAGACATCGAGGAACTTTTGTTAGGGCTTGAGGAGGAAATATTAAAATTAGAATTACAAAGTATCACAAGAAAAATAAAAGAAACTGAGGAATCTAATAACCCGATTGAGAAGAAAAAACTGATGGAAAGGCACAAAAAGTTATCAACAAGATTAACAGAAATAAAAACAAAAAGTCGAAATTAGTAATTATTTTTATGGTAAAAAAATCAACAAAAACTACTCGTACAAAACGAGTTAGTACAAAAAAGAATAAAAAAACTTTAAAAGCGGCCAAAATCCGTACTAAAAATACTAAACCTAAGAAAAAGCCAGTCAAGAAAACAGTTAAAAAATCTGTTAAAAAGACCAGCAAAAAAATAGCAAAAAAGAGTATAAAGAAAACAGTTAAAAAAACAAAACCCAAAGCTAAACCAGCTCGAGTACCCAATAGGCTTGTTAAGAAAAAAGCACCAAAACTCACTAAAGAAGAACGTAAGGTAAAGGAAAAAACAAAACTCCTTACAGGACTTGGTCAAGAACGAGGTTTTGTTACATATGATGAAATATTAAAGGTTTTTCCAACAATTGAAGACGACGTTGTCTTGTTAGAAGAGATTTACGATACATTTGCCAACACCGGTATAGACGTTATTGAAGGGGGTGGAATGCTGAGTATAGATCCAGACGAATCCCTATTAACAAAAGAAGATTATAGATACAGAGGTAAGTCTTCTGCAACAAATGACTCAATTCAAATGTATCTTAAGGAGATAGGTAAGTATGAACTTATTGACGCTCGTATGGAAAAAGAACTTGCTAAGAGGATTGAAGCAGGTGACGATGAAGCAAAGAATATTTTAGCAAGAGCAAACTTACGTCTTGTTGTTTCTATTGCTAAGAAGTATGCATCAAGAAGTTCTAGTTTAACCCTTCTTGATCTTATACAAGAGGGAAACCTTGGATTATTTAAGGCTGTTGATAAATTTGACCACCTAAGGGGGTTCAAATTCTCTACCTATGCAACATGGTGGATAAGACAAGCCATCACAAGAGCGTTGGCTGATCAGTCTAGGACTATTAGAATACCCGTCCACATGGTAGAAACGATCGCTAAATACAAAAGAGTTGTAAGACAACTATCACAAGATCTGGGGAGAGACCCTCTTCCAGAAGAAATAGCCCTTGAAATGGGTCTTGATATAAAAAAGATTCACGTAATAGAAAAAATAAAACAAAATACAGTATCTCTCGAAACGCCAGTTGGAGATGCTAGCGATGACAGGTCTGTTCTAGGAGACTTCTTGCCGGATGAAGAAATAGAGGCACCTGATAAAGATGCGTCTCACAGGATACTTACTGAACATGTTCAAGAAATTCTTAATGACCTAACACCGAAAGAAAGAAGAATTTTAGAGATGAGAGTCGGCCTTGCTGATGGGATTAACCACACACTTGAGGAGGTTGGTAAGGAGTTTAGTGTTACCAGGGAGCGTATTAGGCAGATTGAAGCTAAGGCTCACGAAAAGATAAGGCAACACGACAAGGCTCAGTGGCTTAAAAACTTTTAAACCAAAATAATTACAAATAAAAAAGCTTTCCAAGCTTGTTTGGTATATAAAAAGAAAGTCCTCGTCCAGCTTACGCACGGACGAGGGTTTGTGGAGTGTTTGAGATGTAGTCGAGAATCATACTATTTTCGACCTTGCTTGTAGTGAGGTGTCAGAACAGCTTGTGAAAAGGGGGACTTGGTATTTTACCAATACAAGGGAGCTTTCTTGTTGGTAAACATCTCCGTAAAGCGTGGGAATACTTGTTTCTATGTCAAGTTCAATTTTCCATATCGCAATTTTGGTCTCGAACGTCCCAGCTGGTGCGATTCTCTTGCTTATACTTGTGTCCCCAGACTTGAGCCCCACAACATCAAAACTTATTGTTCGACATAAAGATGTTTTGCTTACACCCTGTCTCACAAGGCGGTCTTTCCAAGAATAGACCAAATTGATAATTTCAATCATTTCAACCTTTGCTATATTTCCAACAACGTCAGCTTCATAGGCAAGGCTTTCTTCTGGGGTGACTACTTGCTCTTGTGATAATTGGTCTGAGTGATCACTTATTAGAGCTGTACATCCTACAAGAGAGAGGACGATTACGATTAGAACATAGTTCGTTTTCATAACTCAATCTACCTCATTTTTTTATTAACAATGAACTATCCTTTATTCTATTACACAAACATTGATTCCGCGAATTTTTTAACAAAAACCCAGCCGAGTGAAGGTGTTTTTGTTGTGTCAACATATGAAAACTTTAGGTTAGTATATAATAAAGGGTATGAAAACAACTCAAGAGTTTGAGAGATTGTATAGAGGGCTTAACAAAGCCCAGAAAAAAGCAGTTGACACCATAGATGGCCCTGTGATGGTTGTAGCTGGTCCGGGTACTGGTAAGACTACTATTCTCACATTACGAATCGCAAACATTCTTAGACTCACAGACACTGAACCAGAACAAATCCTTGCTCTTACTTTTACAGAGTCTGGTGTTAACTCAATGCGGAAGAAACTTTCTGGGATTATAGGCACTTCAGCTTATAGGATTCACATTAATACATTTCACGGATTTTCAAATGAAGTGATAAGGCTTTTTCCGGATGAGTTTCCAAGAATTATAGGCGGAGACAACGCAACAGAGATTGATCAAATACAAATTATTGAAGACATTCTTGATGGAGGTGAGTTTTCTTTACTCAGACCTTACGGGGATCCAAGATATTATGTTCGACACGTATTGAATGCGATTCGAAACTTAAAGAGAGATAATGTTAGCCCCACAGAGTTTCTGTCTTTAGTTGAAAAAGAAAAAACCGAGCTCGAAAGTCGTGAAGACTTATATCATAAGAAGGGGGCGCACTCTGGCAAGATGAGGGGGGAATACGCAAAGCAAGAAAAATACATAAAAAAGAATGAAGAACTCGCAAGGGTATATAGAGAGTATGAATCAGGTCTTAGAGAAAAAGGACTCTATGATTTTGAAGACATGATAATTGAAGCTGTAAACAAAATTGAATCTGATGAACAGTTCCGCTTAATTTTGCAGGAAGAATATCAATATATATTGGCTGATGAACATCAAGATGCAAATAACGCACAAAACAAACTTTTGGAACTCTTATCAAGCTTTTTTGAAAGCCCTAATTTGTTTATTGTTGGTGATGAGAAGCAGGCTATATTTAGATTTCAAGGTGCTTCTCTAGAAAACTTTTTATACTTTAAGGATAAGTATCCTGATGTTACATTAATAGCTCTTACAGACAATTATAGGTCTACTCAAGTCATATTAGATAGCTCTCACTCGCTTATTGAATCAGATGATGGAGACACGGAACTTCGGGCTAAACTTGTGTCAAAAAAACAACTTATAGAGAAAAATATACAGTTGAATGTATTTTCAAAACCTGTGTTTGAATATATGTTTTTATCTGAGGAGATCCGGAGCTTATTAGAAAAAGGCGTAGAAGCAAGTAACATAGCCATATTATATAGAGATAATAAAGACGTCTTAGATTTAGCAAGACATCTCTCAAAGACAGACATACCATTTCAAATAGAATCTGACATGGGGCTTTTATCTGATGAAGACATGAGGAAGCTTATAGCAATCTTGAGAGCTGTGGAAAATCCAACCGACACTGACTTACTTGTTTCTTTGCTGTCTATAGATTTTGTGGGGGTATTACATACTGATATATATAAAGCCCTAAAATACTCACAAAAAAATAAAATAGATTTTGTAGATGTTTTGGCGTCTTTGGAACACCTAGGGGGCGCGAGGGTTTCAAAGAAAAAAGAATTAAATAATACCTACAGAAGACTTATGTCTTGGACGTCTGTGGCTAAAAATAAATTACTATTAGACACACTGGAAATTATCGTTAGGGAATCAGGATTTCTTAATAATATTCTATCTTCTGGAGGTTCTATAGATAGAATGAAGACTTTAGAGACATTTTTTACAGAAGCCGGACGAATATCAGAAGGAAAACTAGATTTTAAGTTAGCCAACTTTATGTCACATCTCGATATTCTTAGCCAGTACAATATAATGCTTCGTAAAAAAAATGGAGAGGTTGGAAATGGTATTAGATTAATGACGGCACATAAGTCTAAAGGTTTAGAGTTTGATCATGTCTTTATTATTGGTGTATATCATGGACACTGGGGAGGAAGAAGGTCGATAAGGCAATTCCAAACACAAAACAAATCAATATCCTTGAGTTCTTCTGGAGACAATTCTGACGAAAGAAGATTATTTTATGTAGCACTAACAAGAGCCAGAGAGGGTGTGTACATTAGTTACGCGACGCTGAGCGAAGATGGAAGGTCTAGACTACCGTCTCAGTTTATTGAAGAAATGGACAGAAGTCTTATAGATGAGATTTCTGTGCTTGAATACGAAAAGAAATATGAAGGACAAATGCCAGAGAGGTATGCACCGCAGAAAATGTTTGGACCGGAAATAGATGATAAAAAATATCTCAACCAACTTTTTTTGGAGCAAGGTCTATCTGTAACCGCTCTCAATAATTATATGACGTGTCCATGGCAGTATTTTTATAATAATCTTATACGTATACCTAAGCCCTATAGTAAATTCCAAATATATGGAAGTGTGATTCATAAGGTTTTAAGAGAGGTTTTTGACAAAGCAAAACATGATAAAAAGGTCAACAAAACCCCCATTTTAAGCCGTTTTGAGGAAATTTTATCTGGACACACATTAAGCACAACAGACTATAAAGAACTTCTAGAAAAAGGAAAAACAGCTTTGTCTGGATATTTTGATAAGTACCACTCTATTTGGCACAAAAATGTGTTTACGGAATTTAAGGTGGAGGGTGTATCTGTTGACGTTGAAGTTGAAGACAAAGTGATCAAAGTTCCCCTCAAAGGATTTTTAGATAAAATAGAAATATTGGATGATAACGAGGTTAATGTTGTTGACTATAAAACAGGGAAACCTAAAAGCAGAAATGCAATAGAGGGCAACACAAAAACATCAGACGGTAATTACTTTAGGCAACTAGTTTTTTATAAACTCTTAATGGATGAACTAAAGGATAGTAGTGGGCAGACGAGATATAAAATGGTTGAGGGTGTTATTGATTTTGTAGAACCAGACCAAAGAGGTAACTATAAAAAAGAAAAGTTTGTTATAAAAGAAAGTGAAAAAGAAGATCTTATCGCTGATATTAAAGACGTATCAAAAGAGATTCTAGAACTTTCATTTTGGAATGAGCGGTGTAAAAATAGGGAGTGTGAATTTTGTAAAATTAGGGATTTAACAATTTCATCATAAATAGACCCCTAAACCAAAATGTTCAAAGTGTTCAAAGCAGAGCTTTGAACACTTTGAATATAGATTCCTAAACATAAACAAAACTGTGCAAAGCCGAGCTTTACACAGTTTTGTGCTTTAGTATTTTGAACGTCTTGTTTTATTGTGTTGGTTTTTCTACTGGTTTATCCAACAGAATGTCTATTATTCCAGAGACGGCTTGAAAACTAAGCCCGCCACCAATTGCTATTCTCATTTTGTCATCTGATACTCTAACGGCGCCTTTTCCAAACTGTGCAGATACAGATGCAATGCCTTGTTGTGCATTATCTGACATAGCTTCCTTGAGAACAAAAACATTATAAGGTGTTCCCGTTCCCCCTGATTGAACAGCATCTTCAAATTGTGCGCCTATGAGGTCTATATGCCTCTCACTCTCTTGACACTCTTCGAAAGCTTCTTTGTCTAAACCAACTTCTTCTGCAATCTCTGGAAGCAAAGAAAGATCAAGCCCATTGTTTGAAGGTGTAACTTCGTACAATCTATTTATGTAGTTCCAGAACCCATCATTTCCACCTAGTTCTGCCGCACACTCTGTTGCGTGGGCTTCTCTTGGAGCTTTCGGATGAATAGATGTAAGAGGGAAGTGTCTGTAAACCCACGCAACATCCTCTGGGGAATATGCTTGAGTTATTTCTTCTAACACACCATGAAAACTTTTACAGAAAGGACACTCTGTATCTGAGTACTCTACCACTGTTACTTTTGCATCTAAATCACCCACAATATGATCATCTCCTGTTATTGGTTGTATAGAAATCTCTTCTTTTGGAGCTTCTTTTTGTCCATCATCCGGCATATTTTCAGCAGGTATTTTATTACCAGAGAAAAATACGCCTACTGCTATTAGTGCTCCAGCTACTACTATTGCGCCCGCAACTAGGTATGTATTGTTTGTATTGTTTGACATATTTAGTTATTAACCTTTAATTTATACTAATGCCGTGTAATACTAGCATATTATGGACCCTTATCGAGATATCATAGAAACAAAAATACACAGGGCCGAGTTTGTAAAGGGTATCGTTGGTACAGACTCAATCGCCTATGACGGTAGACCTCAAATAGCATTTGTTGGCAGGTCTAATGTTGGCAAATCAAGTGCTATAAATATACTTTTAAACAAAAAAGGATTGGCAAAGTCTAGCTCTACACCGGGCAAAACTAGTGAGATTAATTTCTTTTTGATAAATGAGGATTTTTATGTTGTTGATTTACCTGGTTATGGTTATGCAAAAGTGGGGGAGAAGAATCAAGAAAAATTCAGAAAGAGAATTTTGTGGTATTTATCTGATTCAGAAATTAAACCAAAAAGTGTTGTGTTAATAATAGATGCAAGAAGGGGTATTACGGACTTGGATGAAGACATGATAGATATACTACTCAAAGAAGAACACGAGATTGTTATCCTTATAAACAAATCAGATAAATTGAATCAAAAAGAACAGAATCAGGTTGTAGAGGAAACAAAAAACCACCTATCGAAACTTGGTGGTAGTACAATTCCTTTATTCTTACTTTCTTCAAAAACAGGTAAAGGTAAAAATAAAATAATAGAATATTTGTTTTAAAACTGAAGAGTCGGGGTTATACCAATGTCTTCTTTTTTATCCCAATCTGAAGTATCGACATCTATCTGGTATGTTTTTCCGTCATCTTTGTTTATATATTTAACAAAATTGTTTTCTTTCATGTGTTCATATAAGTCTTTTGTGACTTTTACATCTTGAATACAATAATCTATTACTTCTTGAATCTTGCCTTGCTTCCACCATTCGATTGCTTGTGAACCGTGCGCACTTTTGCCAACACCAAGCGTAGGCTCTGCTACAGCACCTAGACCAACCCTTCTACCGAGAGATTCTTGTATTGTTTTCATTAGATCGATACTTTTCAGTTGACTTAAGTCACCTGCATAATATTTATTTAAAAGAGGAATATCAAAATGATTTGAATTGTATCCAATTAAAGCATCTGTATTTTCAAATATAGGCCACACCTTATGAAGGTCTTCTTTTAGGAAGCTGTCATATTTGTCTGTTTCTGAATTGTATATACACAGCACAGCTAAATCCAAAAGAGACGGGTCGTTTTTACCGACATCAGGAAAGAAGTTGCTTGTTTCTATATCAAATACTACAAATTTCATGTTTTATTCTACAAATACTAAAGATACTATCCCGTTCTCTGTTACCTCTGTTTCTTTACCGCTTGCAAGGTTTTTTACCTTGTACCTTCTTTTTGATAGTTCATCTGGACCAACACATATTACATAAGGGATCTTATTTTTTGAAGCTTTTTCTATTTGGTCTCCAACTTTTTTATCTGGCGAGCCCACAATAATATTTAACCCTTGACCTCGAAGATCGTTGGCTAAATCTTTTGCGCCGTCCAAACTTTCTTTATTCACAACACATAGATAGATATCAGTGCTAGAAGCAATCTCTGGTATCAGGTTGTATGTTTCAAGCATATCTCTTATTGTTACATCTCCCATACCAAAACCTACGGTTGGCACCGGCTCCCCACCAAATATGTCCAGTAGTTTGTCATATCTACCTCCTCCAAAGAGTGAGCGGTTGTTTTCTGTGTTTTTATCAAAAACCTCAAATACCATACCCGTATAATAGTCGAACCCTCTCATTAGTGTTGGTGTAAAAATCACATTTGTGACACCGGCTTTTTTTAGTCCAGAAATAATTTTATTAATGTTCTCATTTGCCTCTAAATTAAAAGTAAAATCGTCTCCGGCTAATTTTTTGAGCTCATTTTCAAAGTTTTCTATTTTGTCTTTTTTATCAATAAGAAGTTTTATTTTATCTGATGTGTCTTCGTCAATCCCAAGCTCTGCTAATTTCTTATCTACCAGAGACCTGTCATTAATCCTAATTTCAAAATTATCTTGGGAGAAACCAAAGTTTATCATTATGTCATAAGCAAGGTTTATGATTTCTATGTCTGCGTCAACGCTTTCTAGACCAAACACATCAGCATTTAGTTGCCAAAATTCTCGCAAACGTCCTCTTTGAGGTCTTTCGTATCTGAAAAAATTAGCAATAGAAAACCACCTAAGAGGAAATGAAAACTCTTTTTGTTTTTTTGCAACCATACGAGCAAGTGTTGGTGTCATTTCCGGCCTTAGGGTAACCTCTCTGTCTCCTCGGTCAGTAAAGGTGTAAGTTTGGTCATTTACTAGTTCTTTTCCTGACTTAGCTCTATAAAGTTCTGAGGACTCAAGAATGGAGGCTGAATATTCTTCATATCCATATGACTCCGCTGTGTCGCGCATGATTTCAAATATATAGTTTTGTATGGCCATATCCTCAGGGTAGAAATCCCTAACCCCTTTATATGGATTTGTTTCAATATTTGCCATAACCAACATTTTACCACGATTATGGTACTCTTGTGCACATGGAAAAAGTGTTGTCTCTGTACAAAGAAATAGGAGAAACCCCTCTTGAA
>JBFIIZ010000012.1:0-12414 GCA_041601015.1 Minisyncoccia bacterium
GAAATGAAGTAATACACCCCTCTTTATTTATCCAAAAAACTAATTAGGTATAATGTAGGAGATGGATAATATTCCAAACTCTCAAAATAATACGAGTCCACCAAAAAAGGATGATTTTGTAGACCCTTATAAAGAGGGTGTTCCTGTAATTCCTAAAAAGCCAGCAAACCCACTTGTTCACAAACAACAACACGAAGCGCCTTTGCCTGTTATACAAAAAAATTCTAATAAAATAACCCAAAAAACGACTCAACCAGAGTCTTTGGCTACGAAAAAGGAAGCTCCTGCACCCCCCTCAAATCTACCCACGGGTGAAGCAAAGGTTCCCACAAAACAAGATGGTCGACCGGTAACGACAATACCACCAAAGCCGAAGGTTGAGACACAAAAACAAAACCCCAACAAAGAGTCAGGCGAGGATGGCGAGGAGGAAAAGCCCACAATAAGCGAAAGGTTGCGATCTAGTCTAAGAACTTATGAAGATGATGTGGCTTCCATACTTGGAAGAAAAAAGGTTTCTGTGTCTGATATTCGCTCAGCTGAAATCAAAAAGAGAGAGGCAAATGCTGGAAAGCCAGACCAAACAGTAATACAAAATCAAAAACCACCAAAGAAAAAAAGAAATTGGAATATGATTTTTGTATCTCTCTTGATTTTACTCTTGGTTTTAGCTGGAGGCACAATACTTTATTCAACTTTAACAAAACAAAAACCAAAAGAAGTTATAGAGTTCGAGGAAACCGTTGTCAGTCCACAAGAATTCTTCCTTGTAGATGTACAAACTGAGTTTCCGCTTGGTAGACTCGGACAAAATGCATTCAAAAATGCTGTAATCGAAAAGAAAGGCGAGACTCTTGCTAGTCTTGGGGAAATGGTGAACATATATTTCACAGAAGAGAGAGAAGCGGGAAAAAGGTTAATGCCATTCAGTGGTTTTCTAGATAATTTGAATATAAATATACCCGGTGAGCTTCAGAGAAATGTAAACGAGGTCTTTATGTTTGGAATACATGTGTTTGATGGCAATGAACCGTATCTTGTCATTAAAACGTCTTCTTATGGAAATGCATTCTCGGGAATGCTTAGCTGGGAAAAGACTATAGAAAACGATCTAAAAGGTATATTCACACCAACAAATGAAGAGGTTCTTGCAACAGCGACAACATCAAATACTATTTTGGGTCTAAAACATCACTTTAAGGACAAAGTTGTAGAAAATAGAGATTCTAGATATATACAAGATAAAAATGGAAAAACACTGCTTATTTACTCATTTATTTCCACAGACACCATAGTAATAACAACCAATGAAGACACTCTTTCGGAGATTATCGACAGAGTTGCCAGGGTTAGGTTCGCCCGGTAGTCGATTTTGGTAGACTAGCGTATAAAATTAGCGTAATATTTCATTCATATGACATTAGATATAGAAAAATTTAAGAAGATTTTAGAGGATAAAAAGACTCATTTAGAAGAAGATATGAAGTCTGTTGGTCATGTAAACCCAGACAACCCTTCTGATTGGGAGCCTCAACCAGAATACACACATAAAACCCCAATGGCTGACAAAAACGATGCGGCTGATGCGATCATAGACTTTGAAGAAAACGCGGCTGTATTAAAAGATCTTGAGATTCAATACAATAATGTTCTTAAAGCTTTGGAGAAAATAGAAAAGGGAACATATGGCATTGATGAGATAGACGGTGAGCCAATCCCAGAAGCTCGACTCGAAGCCAATCCTTCAGCTAGAACTAAAGTAGAAAACGCAGACAAAGTTGAAAACTAATCTTTGTAAATAAAATACCGGCCTCTAGCCGGTTTTTTATTTGATATACCCGGTAGTAGATAATATGCTTACACAAGTAGTTACTACTACTTGTGCGGTTATTGTTGTATACACGCAACAATAACGAGCATATTATTCACTATCCGGGTATAATTTTTTTATGTCTTTCGCGAAAGTTAGCAGTGTACAAACAACACTACTCGACGCACACATAATTGATGTCGAGGTAGACTTTATACGCGGTCTACAATCTTTTACAACAGTTGGACTTCCAGACAAAGCGGTAGAAGAATCGCGCGATAGAATAAGTGCCGCAATCAAAAATTCTGGGTTTTCATCTCCCAAAAAACAAAACCAAAAGGTTGTAGTCTCCCTTGCTCCCGCTGACATTAAGAAAGAGGGTCCGTTACACGACCTTGCTATCGCACTTGGTTATTTACTCGCAACAAAAGAAATACGTTTTGATCCAGAAGGAAAGATTTTTTTAGGAGAACTTTCTTTAGATGGAAAACTCCGACCCATAAAAGGAGTTCTACCTCTTGTTAAAGAAGCCAAGAGACAAGGTTTCACTGAAATATTTCTACCCAAAGAAAATGCAGAGGAAGCTGCCCTAATAGACGAGATGGATATATACCCTTCGGGTACTTTAAAAGATGTTATCGAGCATTTAGACAAAGAAAGTAAGTCACAAATATTCACACAAAAACCAACCGAGGTTGTCTACGATACGCCTGAATACAGAGTGTCTTTTGCTGATGTAAAAGGTAATGAAACAGCCAAAAGAGGTCTGGAGATAGCCGCTGCTGGAGGACACAATATCGCGATGTATGGGCCTCCTGGGACAGGTAAGACCATGCTTGCAAGAGCCTTCACAACAATACTACCCGTACTAGAATTTGATGAGGTGCTGGAGGTCACAGGAATACACTCTGTGGCAGGAAGACTAAACAAAGCACTTGTAACACACCCTCCTTTTCGCTCGCCACACCATACCGCAAGCTATGTTTCTATGGTAGGCGGTGGCGTGTATCCGAAACCAGGAGAAGTGACATTAGCTCATCGTGGAGTTCTATTTTTGGATGAATTTCCAGAGTTTGATAGACGAGTGGTAGAAGCACTAAGACAACCACTTGAAGATAACGTGGTTTCAATCTCGCGAGCTAAGGGTTCGGCAATTTTCCCTGCGAATTTTATATTAATAGCGAGTATGAATCCGTGTCCGTGCGGAAACAGAGGAAGTTCCAAAGAATGTGTTTGCACACCAATACAAGTGGAGAGATATAAAAGAAAATTATCGGGACCAATCATCGACAGAGTAGACATGTGGATTGAAGTTGCGAAAGTTGATCACGAAAAACTCTCTGATGTATCAAGAGATGAGGCTGAGGAAGAGAAAATGAAAGAAAGAATACTCAATGCACGAGAAAAACAAAGAAAAAGATTTAAAAAACATGACCATATAAAAACAAACTCCGACATGAACTCACGTGAACTGTTGGAGCTAGTCGAGCTTAATGAAGAAGTTAAAGATGTACTAAATGATTCTGCCAAACTACACGACATGTCTGCGCGTGCATACCATCGGATTATAAAATTGGCGCGGACCATTGCTGACTTGGAAGGGGAGTCTGTACTTACTCCAGACTATGTACTCGAAGCAATACAATATCGTTTTAAAGAGAATGTTTAGACAAAAGAAAAACCCCCTTCCTGGTGAAGCAAGATGGAGGTTGAAGTTAAAGGCTAATCTTCACAGCCTTGACTCTAGCTCGACAGAGCAAACATGACGCGGGGTCCGAACTCCGCATCATAGTCCCATCCAGAGAGCCTGAGGAGTTTCTTGTCCCAGACGACCCCATTAGGGCCGACCTGCTGAACATACAGGTAGGACACCCAGTAGGCGTCACCAATCTGTTCTGCTGTTTCAGGGAAGATCACCCGGAAACCTGGGTCACAATCGATTGCATCCTGATTTGCCAGGAGACGATCGATCTCGACGTGGTTGGGATTGTTCATTGGGCGATAACTGCCCAAAATCATAAACGCCAACCTTCGAATCTTGATTGTCGAGTCCGAGATAATGCGCGTGTTCATGGAAGGTACCATCTAGTGAAGGGGGTTCGTAAGCGGTTGCTTACTTAACTATATATATTATACCATACTTAAAGCTCTTTTGTCAAGACAAAAGCAATATAAGGCACCAAAAAACCGCCATGTTCGGCGGTTTCTTGTTTAATTATATTTAAATTTAGAACGGCCCCGCCTTGGCGGGATAAAATTTCGGAAACCCCTTCTTAGAATGGGTTTCTAGCTCCACGAATCTCGAAGTGAAGGTGGTTTCCTGTTGAGCGTCCTGTTGAACCAACATAAGCAATGACTTGTCCTTGAACTACACGCTGACCAACACCAACGACATTTCTAGAGTTGTGAGCATAAAGTGTTTGTGTGCCATTATCGTGTTTAATCACAACATAACTACCATATCCACCATTCCAGCCCCAATCTTTATTGATTATTACAGTACCAGAGGCAGCCGCTAGAATAGGCGTACCGGCTGGCGCTCCAATATCTATACCATTATATCCATGTATATCTTGCGTCTTTGTTCCACCATTAATAGGTCTCATATAATACCCAGCATAACTAGGGCCTCCATATGTATTGGAAGGCCTCGAAGAAACCCTGGAGGTCACAGGAGGTGCAACGATCTCACCATCAGGTATAACAACCTCATCTCCAACAGCAAGCTTAGATCCTGCGCTTAGGCCGTTGTAATCAAGAACTTCAGTCATATCACCCTTATATTTCTTCACTATACCAGCAAGGGTTTCGCCCTTCTTAACTATATGTTTAATACCTGAAACAGGCAGAATTATCAGTGTTTCTCCTGGTTTAATAAGAGAAGCTCGCTCTGTACCGTTGGCCCACATAATAGTGTTCACAGAAACACCAAACATGGTCGCAATTTGAGAAAGAGTGTCTCCTTCACGTACAATATATAGAGAAATCTTATCTGACTGTTGTTTTGTCTCCTCAATGTCAGCAATTGTACCCGTTGGCCCCACTTGTGAAAGAAGTGCAACATCCCCAACAATAGTAATGTCACCTCCACCTTTGGCTAGGTCTGGGTTTGGATTCACGGCTGCACGCAATAAAGCCATGTTTTGAGAATTTACACTCATGTCGAGGGTCTTTTCAATTACATCAGTGGATTCATTTAATACAGATGATAGAAATGAAAAAACACCCGCGCTTACTCCCATAGGGGACATAAAGGTAAATACAAGAAGAAGAAGCTCAATTACTGAAAGCTTAACAAGTCTTGGTATGTGGTACTGATTCTTGTTACTGTCGGGATTTCCCGAGTCTGAGTTGGAATCAGTATTATTTTTTAGAAGTTTTATAAGCCTATTTTAGTTGGCAACCCGTCATGCCGAAGTGTTCACACGTTATCCTTTAAGTGTGCGGGTTTTTATCGCTCAACCTTGCCTTTTCCAATAGAAGATGGCTTTGTTAAGCCATCTAATCTCCTGAAACAGTGTAGCTCGTCTACACATATATTGAGGATAGTCTAAAGAAAATCCACTGTCAACAACTTAAATCATCGACTGTGGATACCACATTATATAATGATAGCTTATATTTGTCAATACCTATTTTAGCCCTTTTTTGAGCCATAAAACCGACAAAAGTAGACATCTGTATATAAATGTGCCAAAACCGATTTGTGGTATAGTTTTATAACCAAAAATGAAAGGAGAAAAACACCTAGAAAATTTAAATATTCCCCAAAAAGAGGCGGTCCTCCATATGGATGGGCCTATTTTAGTATTGGCTGGGGCCGGCGCAGGGAAAACTAGAGTCATAGTTTCAAGAATATCTAACCTCATAGCAAACGGAGTCCACCCCTCAAACATATTAGCTATTACTTTCACAAATAAAGCAGCTGGTGAAATGAGAGATAGGGTTCTTTCTGTTGTAAAACAAAATTCTCCATATGACACAAGCACACCCGTGGTGAGTACTTTTCATTCACTTGGTGTTCGTATACTAAGAGAGGACGGTGAAATCCTAGGTATAAAAAGAAATTTCATAATCTTCGACAGGCAAGATGCGATACGTTCAGTAAAAAGTGCAATGAAGAAAGTTGGTGTTAGTGAAAAACAATGGAATCCAAAAAAAATACAAGAGATCATCTCCAGAGAAAAGGGTAAAGCTGTTGCTCCAGAAGATTATGGAACAGATAGTCACTTTTCTTTTGTAGAAAAAGTGGTTGCACCCGTCTGGCGTGAGTATGAAAAAATCTTGAAAGAAGAAAAAGCTTTAGACTTCGACGACTTGTTGTTAAAACCTTTGCAAATTTTTGAAAAATCAGTTGATGTAAGAAAAAAATATCAAGAACGATGGAAGTATGTTCACATAGATGAGTATCAAGATACGAATGCAGTCCAATACAAGATGGCAATGCACTTAATAGGGGATAGAAAAAATATTTTTGTTGTCGGAGACTCCGATCAGACCATATACACATGGAGAGGTGCTAACATTCATAATATTTTAAATTTCGAAGAAGATTTCCCAACAGCAAAAACTGTTTTGCTTGAAGAAAACTATCGTTCAACAAAAAATATTATCCGCGCGGCACAAGACATCATAGAGAAAAACACATTAAGGAAAGAGAAACATCTTTTTACCAACAATGATGAGGGTGAGAGAGTTGGTATGATATTTGGACTAGACGAAAACGATGAATCAGAGCGTGTCGCAAACAAAATTTCTGAACTCATATCTTTGAAAGTGCCAACAAAAGAAATCGCAATTTTGTACAGAACCAACTTCCAATCAAGGGCTCTCGAGGATGCTATGTTGAGGCATGATATCCCGTATCACCTTGTAGGTACGCGGTTTTTTCAGAGAAAGGAAATAAAAGATATGATTTCATATATAAGACTGGCTTTAAATCCAGACAGTATTTCAGACTTAAAAAGAGTTATAAATACACCCAAAAGAGGTATCGGTAAAGTGACGCTCTTGAAGTTAGTCTCAGGTCAATCTGATCAACTCAGTCCAAAAATACAAAAAAAGATTTCAGATTTTTGGGAGGTTGTTTCAAAAATAAAAGAGAAAATTGAGACAGATACTCCAAGCAATGTTGTTAGGTTTGTGTACACACACTCAGGAATGCAAAATTTTTTGGAGACTAGTTCAGAAGACGACACAGAAAGAGCCGAGAATGTAAAAGAGCTTGTAACTTTCGCAACAAAATACGATGAGATGCCGTCTGGAGAAGGAATTGAAAAATTATTGGAGGACGCGGCGCTCGCAAGTGACCAAGACAGTCTCCAAGATTCAAAAGATGGCGTAAGGTTGATGACGGTTCATGCTTCTAAGGGGCTTGAGTTTGATTATGTTTTTATCACAGGACTCGAAGAGGGGCTTTTTCCGCAATCGAGAGAGGATGCGTCGCTCGAGGAGGAAGAGGAGGAGAGGAGATTGTTTTATGTAGCACTTACTCGTGCAAGAAAAAAAGTTTTTTTACTCCACACATCAGGAAGAACTATTTTTGGACAAAAAATATACAATATTCCATCAGAATTTTTGAGTGACATCTCTGAAGAGTTGGTTGAAGATGAGGATGAGCATATTGCAACAGTATTTTTAGATTAAAATGAACAACAAACAAGAAAAAAAACACTATGCGAAAAAATCTTTGGGTCAAAACTTTTTAACCTCAGAGAAAATCACAAAAAAAATAGTAGATGCGGTTTCTGATGAAAAAACTATTTTAGAGATTGGACCAGGGAAGGGAATGCTCACGAAATTTCTTTTGGAGAAGTTTGATAAAGTCGTCGCCATAGAAAAAGACGACAACTTGTTTGAGGAATTGCAAAAAATGTTTAGAGAGCAAATCTCATCTGGTCAGCTGAAACTCCAAAATAATGATATTTTGAAATTTAGCTTTACCGACATTAAGGGGGATTATGTTGTTGTGGGGAATATTCCATACAATATTACGGGGCAAATATTTCGATATTTTCTAACCTCAGATCATAAACCTAAATCGATGGTTTTGATGGTTCAAAAGGAGGTTGGGGAGCGGATTTTAGCGAAATCTGGCAAAGAAAGCGTGCTCTCACTATCAATAAAAGCCTATGGTAAGCCATATATTGTCAAAAGCGTTCCTAAAAGGCATTTTTTACCAAAACCCAAGGTTGACTCGGTTGTTATCAAAATAGACGAGATTTCTGGTGATTTTTTCCAAAAAATTGACGAGGATGGGTTCTTTGAGTTTGTAAAAACAGGCTTCAAAGAGAAGAGAAAGAAGCTAATAAACAACCTATCCGAGCTTCATGATAAAGAAAATTTGAGTGAGGTTTTTGACAATCTCGGAATAGACAAAAACATACGAGCTGAAGATTTATCACTCAATAATTGGCGAGATATTTTAATATCCGTCAATAGTTAAATCTGAGGACGAGAATATCCACAAAATCTTAAAAAGGCCAATATATATAGCCATTTTTTTTGTTATAATTTCTTGTAAGAAAGAAAATTATGCCAAGCAAGAAAATAGGAATTTTATTCATAGTAGCTGTTTTAGTTGTTGGTGGTTTATTGATGTTCAGCTCAGGCAGTAGTATTACAGACAATGATGGCTTTTTGAGCTTTGTAAGCGATGATGTGACCGTGGTTGAAGACATAGATCGAATACTATCAAGTAATGTAAACAGGACAGATACATCCTTTGAGGAAATAGCCAACAGCGCTCTTTTAGTGACTCTCGGTAAATTAAGTGCAGATGAGGCTCAAGACATATTCCCAGACGAAGACTCTGTTATAGATTTTGTGTTTTCTATAACAGATGATTTCAAGTACCAAAACAAAGACTATACTCTAAAAGACTTAAAAACGGTGAGAAACTCTGAGGAGAATTACCAAAAATATATCATAGAGGTTGTAGAAGCCTCCGTCGCCTTTGCGGAGACGATGACCTCTGATGAGCTAGCTATACTAAGTAATGCTGTTGAAAATCGTAATGAATCTTCTCTACTAGAATTAGATGAAATTATTAATAAGTACAAAGCTTTTCAAAACACTCTTTTGGGTATTGCGGTGATTAAAGACCTAAGCGCGGAGTATCTAGAAATAATAAATAACTATTCAGACATCATCTTAGCGGTGGGGGACATGAGAAAATATTTTTATGACCCCGTATCAACATTGGTTGGTATAGAGGCTTATAGAGAAAAGGTAGCAAGAAATGATGAGCTCTTTTTTGAAATTGGGAACTATATAATTAATTATCAATAAAACATGTCTAAACAAAGCTCTATTTACAAAAAAATATTAACTTCTTTTTTAATAATACTTTTTGTCGTTTCTACTTTTGGAATTTCACCCAATACCGCTTCTGCTCAATCAGAAGACCTGCTCAACAATGTTGCAAGGGGTTTTGTTGATTATTCTGTTTGTGGTGGTGGTTCTTTGTCAGACAAACTTAAATCCGGTTTAGAGGGTGCTGGAATAACAGCCGCAATAGGTATAGGAAAAGAGCTTATTGGGGATTTTGCAACCGGCGGATTTGGCGAATTTATCGGCTCTGTTGCGCCACTTGCAAACCTTATACCCGGAGCTGGTCCAATAATTGGTGGTATTCTCGGTGGAATATTTGGAGGAGGAGATAAAGGTCCAAAACCAGTCTTAGTGCCAGAGCTTCAAGAAAAAGAAAACTGTTTGGACGCCATGTCTCGAATGACAGCTGTAGACATGTTGAACCAATATGCTGCACACACACTCAATTGGGTACAAAGAGAGTTTGAGGAAAGTAACCCTGGTTTTGTTTTTGATGTATACGAAAGACTTGCAACAATCTCAGACTCTGAAACTTATAGATTTTTGACATCTGATGTATTCGTTGATTCAACTTGCGGGCTACTCGAAGGAGATATAGGAGATGTTTATGAAGCTATATATACAGACCAACAACTTGGTCAGCCTAGGGACCTTGGTAGTGGTTGGAGTCTCAACATACCAGCCCTTCCACCAGACCGAACTAGTGGCAGTAAGGATTGTGGTATAAGAAATATAATAAGAAGTGTTGAAGACGCAGAAGATTTCGTACAAGGGGATATAACAAAAGGAGGGTGGGAAGGTTGGTTTGCATACACCCTTAACCCTAAAAATAACCCACGAGAGGCTAGACAGTTTCTTTCTCTAGAGAATCAGAGACGAATTCAAGAAGCTCAAGAAAGTGATGCTCAAGAGGTGTCTTATGGAGGAGGCTTCCTTGCTATGAAATCTTGTCCAGCTGGGTCAACACAAAAAGGTCCAAATATTTGTATAGACGGTGAGGGAAATTCATACACACCTACAGTTATAACACCCGCATCGCTTGTTTCTCGCATGGTGTTTGAAGCCGCATCTTCAGACCCAAAACAAGCTGAGTTTGTAGATGAATTTAATGAAACAGTTGCTGACTTTGGTAACTGGATGTGGAGAAGTATCACAGACACGGGTCTTGCTGCCGCAAGAGAGACGAGAAGTAATGCTCCCGCTTCTGGTTTAATAGGTCTTATAAGGGCCGACATAGAACATCTTGAAAAAGTACTTCCTCTTATAGACATGATTACAAACAGTGGTGGGTTAACCGTTCCATCACCAGACGGATACAGTATGGATGATTTAATGGAACTAACAGCAGAGTACGCAGAAGGGTCTCTTGTGCCAATAGGTTCTTGTAACGATGATGTTAATGCGATTACAAACCCAGACGGAGACAGCAACTACTCGGGAGACTTTGGTAGCGGTTTCTGTGACCAGTCTTCTGCTATAGATTTTTCAGTTTTCGGTAGAGGTATTGATGTTCCAAAAATACACGAATTTACAACAGCTTGTATAAACGCAGGATCAAATGTGTCTAACCTTACGTCTGCTCGTGATAGTGTTTGGGCAAACACACCACCCACCACAAGCGGGTCGGGCCAGAGTCTTTCAGTAATAAAAAGTCGTTTAGATGTTGCATATGAAGACCTAAGAACACTCCGCGATGAGATAACAGCGTTGACAGCAGGGGGTGAAGGTTTTAGTGCATCAGACAAACAAGCTTTCACTGATCGTTTCCAAACCATAAGTGCTGGAGAAGACGGTTGGAGAAATCAACTAAAACCAAACGAATGGGAGTTTATTAGACTCAAATCAATTGATGTTCTTAAGTACATACAACATCTATCACTTTTGCAAAAAGAACTTAACAACACCACTGGTGCGTGTAAGCTGTTGAGTCCAAAAATAACAATAGATGTAGCGAGTCCAATAAACAACACAAACACGGCAACATATCCACAAGAGAAGCTGTCTAAAATAGAGTGGTCATATGAGGGAATAAACACAACCAGATGCTCTGCTTCCTTTACTCCTCCTCTAACACCTAATGAAGGAGATGGAGAATTAGCAGACCACACAGCTGTTGTTATAAACAGAAATTCAGGTAACGCACAAACAGGAACGGCTCCAGACAGAGCGGTGGCGTTCACAAATCTATACCTACTTCTCTACCACTCTGCAAGCCAAGGCTTCAGTATGACGATAACCTGCACAAACCCTGATTCATATAATCTTCCGGATACTGTTAAGTCAGTAAATATAAACAGTGCTGGATCAAGAGGAAGTATTCATGAGTGTAATGACGGTATTGATAACGACAAAGATGGTTTCTTCGATGAAGAAGACAGTGATTGTCGTGATTCTTCACCTCAAACAGAAAGACCGTCCGCAGACACAGACGGCGATGGTATTACAGACGATATTGATAACTGCCCTAATATAGGAAATGCACTACAAGAAGACTCGGATGGTGATGGGGTTGGAGATGTTTGTGAAGGAGGAACAACAAACTCAGCTCCATCTCTATCTCTTATACCAGACAAACAAGGTGGTGTTTCTGAAATAACCGTGACAGAAGGAGACAAACCTGCAGACAACTTCGATACAAATGTTTTCAGTATGCCCTTTGTTTTTGCAAGCGACGCAGAAGATGGAGACGACTTAAGTAGTCAAGTGCAAACAGTTATAACAGGCTACCCTGGTGGCGTTAGTATCGATATAAACAATTTCTGGGAAAATGTTGGTTTGTCTTTAGATTATTATCTTCTTCTTCATACGATTACTGACAGTAGTAACGTAACCACAAATAAGATTAGGAGAGTAAATATTGAAGCAAGTTCAGATGATGGACCTGGTGCTTAAACAATAGTTTGGTAAAAGAGGTTGAGGTTTTAAAGAGAGGTGTTAAAAATGAAAATTAAGCAAGTACTTAAAATAATTCTTTTTGTTTTCATTGTCACGGTATTTACCGTTTCTCCTTTTCTGATTGGAACAGTCGAGGCGCAAGCTGGTGGTCAAGGTTTTGCAGAGGCTCTAGAAAATATTATGGGGGAGCAGGGGGGTGTTGCAGATACTGTGGCTGGGTTCTTTGGAGAAATACCCGCTGGTCTTGTAAGTCTAACTCTTTGGATACTGAAAGGTTTTGCTGCGTTTTTTTTTTATAACACTTTCCAGGGAATTATCTTGATCTGTGGATAACGTCTGACCCAAGACCAGTTGATGGTAACTCACAACGTCATGGA
>JBFIIZ010000013.1:0-12330 GCA_041601015.1 Minisyncoccia bacterium
AGTGGCTATATTCTCTAGTAAGGTTTTCATACCACTAACTGATATATACAGCTTTCCTTCACCAAACGCCTCCCCCTCATTTGGTCGAAATGCAATCCCTCCGTTTATCACCTCGTATTTACCAAAATCAGTTGCGACACCCTCAAAATCTTCATTTACAACACCTTTAAAAACATTTGTTATTATATTTGGCTCATAACCTATAGATACGTCGTCATATTGTTCAGAAATAGCAGTCTCAACAATAGCTATAAAATACTGTTCATTAGTTTCAAAGTTAAGAGCACCGTCTTCTTTGAATAAACTAGTAATTCCGGCGATCAAAACAATAGTCAGTAAACCTGTGATTATATATTTCTTCATAATTAAGATAGATTCAAACCAATTTTTTCTTTCACTTCTTCCATTTTTGCACCAGCTTTCTCTCTAGCAACTCTTGCTCCTTCGTCTAGTACATCCAAAACATGGTTTTTGTCTTTTGCAATTTCTTCCCTTCTTTCTCTCATTGGTCTGATAAAATCTTTCATACTTTCTATAAGAATCTTTTTTGAATCTCCATAACCTAAACCACCATTTTCGTAGCCTTTTCTTATATCACCCAATTTGACGTCTGGTGTAAATAATTTATGAAATTCAAAAAGAGTGTCTCCGTCTGTTGTCTTCGGTTCTTCTGGGCTCTTAGAATCTGTGACTATTCCCATAACCAGTTTTTCTATCTCTTCGTCTGAAGCAAATAGTGGTATATGGTTTCCATAGCTTTTACTCATTTTTCTTCCGTCCACACCCGGTATTGTCCCCACAGACTCAAGAATTTGCGCCTCAGGAAGTTTAAATGTCTCTGTGTATATGTTGTTGAATTTCTCAGCAGTATCCCTTGTAAACTCAATATGTTGTTTCTGGTCTTTTCCTACCGGCACCACATCTGGATCATAAAGAAGGATGTCTGCGGCCATAAGCATTGGGTAATCAAAAAGACCTATATTTACATCTTTACTCTTTGCCTCCGCGTCCTTAAAAGAATGCGCCCTCATAAGGTAAGGCATAGATGTAATACAATTAAAAATCCACGTAAGTTCTGTGTGGGCCGGAACATCCGACTGTCTAAATATTTTTACTTTGTTAGGGTCAATTCCAATAGCTAAATAATCAATAGCAACATTTAAAATATTCTCCCTGAGTGTATCTCGGTCCTTTACTGTTGTTAGCGCGTGTAAATCAGCTATCATAATCAAGCCTTCATATTCGTCCTGCATGTCCACAAATTGTTTCATTGCGCCAAAATAGTTACCTATGTGTGGTTTTCCTGTCGCCTGTATTCCAGAAAGAAATTTTTTCTCTGCCATATTACTTAAATTTATCTTCTAAATACTCTTCTAAATCTTTTATCTTTACTCTAACTTGTTCCATGGTATCCCTATCTCTTAGAGTCACAGTATTGCCCTCAAGAGAATCGTGATCAACAGTAATACAATAGGGTGTTCCAATCTCATCCTGTCGTCTGTATCTTTTACCAATAGAGCCTGTAATGTCATACTGGCAAACAAACCTTTCTTTCAGATCATCAAAAACTTTGTGAGCAAGCTCTGCCATTCCATCCTTTTTCATTAAAGGAAGCACCGTCACTTGAACAGGAGCCATATGTTTTTCAAATTTCATAACAACTCTCGTATCTCCAGCAACCTCTTCTTCAGTATATGCGTCCAGAAGGATCGCCAGAACAAGCCTTTCAATACCAAAAGAAGGCTCTATTACGTGCGGTACTGTTTTATTTCCTGTGTCTAAGTCTGTATATTCAAGTTTGTGGTTTGTAAGATCAAAGTTAGTTCTATAAGCAAGCCCAAATAACTCTTTTTGACCAAATGGATACTCATATTCAAAATCAATTGTTTTTTTAGAATAATGAGCAAGTTCGTCTCCTTTAACGTCTATTTCATGAACTTTATTCATATTGATACCGATAGAGTTTACCCAGTCTCCACACTCTTTTCTCCAATATTCAAAATAATCTTCCCAATTTTCTTTCCTTACAAAGTACTCAATCTCCATTTGTTCAAACTCTCTTACTCTGAATATAAAATCTCTTGGTGTTATTTCATTTCTAAAAGCTTTTCCAATCTGGGCCATACCAAAAGGCAGAGTTGGTCTAAATGAATCTTGAATATTTTTAAAATTTACAAAAATACCTTGTGCTGTTTCTGGTCTAAGGTAAGAAACCGATGAACTATCTTCCACCGCACCGACACTTGTTTTAAACATCATATTAAACTCTTTTGCGTCCCCAAGCTTACCTTTCTTACATTCTGGACACTTGTCACCATCAACCATGTCTTCCCTGAACCTCTTCTTACATTTATCACATTCAACCATGGGGTCCGAAAAATGTGATACATGACCTGTGGCTTCCCAAACCTTAGCATTCATAAGTATTGATGCATCCACCCCGTACACATCAGCTTTATTTTGCACGAAACGTTTCCACCAATCTTTTTTTATGTTGTTTCTTAGTTCTATTCCAAGAGGTCCATAATCCCAAGTACCACCCAAACCACCATAGATCTCTGATCCTTGGTATATAAAACCTCTTCTCTTAGAAAGAGAAATTATCTTCTCCATCATATCCTTATTTTCTCCCATTACGCCTTATAATAACCCATTTATTTGTAAAAGAAAAAGGGGGTGTCTGGTCTAATAGAACCAGACACCCCAAACCTAGAAACCTGTAACTTCAGGTGAAGTAGGATACTTCGACCTATGGCCCTGGTAGGGCATCTTGACCGGATTCTTCTTGTGGTGGTGACTACCGTGACTATTGGTAGAACTACCACTCTCTACAACAGGATACAATCCATCTGCATCCTTTTCATCCAAAATCTCAAATCCTGGCTTTGGGCCATGGTCAGAGTTACTCATAATCCCTCCTTAAATGAAAGTGCTTGATGCTGAAATCCATTTATCAACACCAAAATCTAAAATACAAAATATACCACCATTAGTCAATACCATTTGAAAATGTGTACAAATTGTTGTTTTTATGGTATTTTCACATCAGAATACGCTATTTCAATTTAAATAAAGAGGAAAAACTACCATGTCTCTTTCACGAAAAGTAGGGATACTTATCCTAAGTCTCCTACTGCTCGTGGTAGTGGGAGGTCTTGGAAATCTAAAAACTCAGTTCGGCGGTGTTGTTGAGGACCCTTTCCTGGACAATCACAGCCAATCGCGAGTTTGGAATGAATTTGCACAAGAGCTCGGATTCGAAGAATCAATCTCTGTTGCAGTCGCATTCGTAACAAAAAACAATACCCCTCGAGAGTTTGACACAGGCGATATTGAGAACCTGATTAAATATCACGAGGACTTTGAAGACTTCCTTCTAAAACAGCGCGAGTACATAAGAGAAGGTCGTGTTGGTCTTGATGCAGATTTAGTGAGTATCGTTAACTATAATGATTATCATATAGAAGACGGGACACACGTCTCATCGCCTTATATTTGGTCTGGCATGAGTAATGAGAATCTTGATTTTTCGAAATCAAGAATGCTCGAGGACGTTGGTGTTAATGATGGAATAGTGGTCGGTAATGACTTCACTTTTGTTGTTTTCACGGTCTTGCTCTATCCAGATCAAAAAAGAGATGTTATCAGGGATTCCCTGAGTACATTTCTTCAAGGCAGACCAATTGGTCTGTTTCAGACAGACATTGAACCAAAAGTTCTTCCCGATACAAAGGTTTATCCTGTTGGGTGGCCTTTTGCAAGAGGGTGGTTTTCGCTAATGTCTTCTAAGAACAATAAAATGCTTGTTGGGCTCGGTGTCCTTCTGCTTTTATTTTTCTTTTGGTCATTCACAAGAAGTGCTTGGCACACGCTTGTAATTGTGTTTTGTGTCTACGGATTCTCATTTATACTTCTGCGAGGAAGTATAGGTCTCATAGACTGGCTTGGAATCTTTCTCATGCGCGAGAGAGTGTTCACAGAGCTTGTATATGGACTTGCGCTTGTAATAAGTGTAAGTATGGGAACTCATCTTTGGCACGGATACATAAGCGCAAGACATCAAGGTTATGATGTTGAAGAGAGTTGGGTCAAGGTGTTTAGTGGTGTTGGTCGTGTAATTGGGAAGGCTGCTATTGTAGCAATCGTCTCATTTGCAATGATGGCACTTACCGCAACACTTAGACCTATGGCAGAAGTGGGAATACTATTCACACTCTCTGTTGTTTATCCATGGTTTTTTGCTCTAGTTCTGGTTCCTGTTGTATTTCGGTTTGACTTCTTCACTCGAAGAGAGCCGGGTAAATATGACAAAGTCAGTTGGGTAGAAAACTTTTTCGCTAAAATCGCAAAACTTGCGCTTAGGTGGAATCTGTGGGTAAAACCATCTTTTGTCTTTTTAATTATCGTAGCTGTGTTTGCGGGGGCATACCTCACTTATACAAGCGGTCGGTTCTTAGAAGCTAGTAACCCAGATAGATTCTTGGGTGGCACATACTTCGAAGAGTCTGCGGAATTTATGAACGAAGTCGGTAAGACTGGTTTCAATGACTTTCAAGTGGCCTTCAAATGTCTAACCAGTGAATACGGGGAAGACTCGTACAGAAACCCAGACTGCATTTCTGATATTTCTGAAATAGTGAAATATCTTGAAAGCACAAAGGAGGTTCGCACGAGCATGAGCGTACCCACAGGAGCTATGTCTCATGTTTCAAAGGAGCTTCTCGAAAAAGAGGCACCTGAGAACATGATGGAGTCTGATGACGTGTTTGGCGGTTTGGAGACCAGTGCTCTTTACCTAAGAACACAAAATCATTTCTTGTGGAATGAAGGTTATCGAGTTATTTTTTTCTCGCCTTATGCATCACCTGCTGGGCTTGGAGAAATACAAGATAATGTCATCAACGCCTCTAGGGCTTACGCGGGCATTGAAGCTTATCCATTTGGATCTGATGCAATGTGGGTGGAGTTGAGCAATGAGACCGTTATAAGCGCGAAGAAGAATGTGTTTCAAGACCTTATGGTCTTGTGGTTACTACCAGGTTTTTATCTGCTATTTAGGTGGATGAGGGCTGGAAAGTCCCGAATACTCCATCCTTTTAAGGTTGGCGTGATCGTAATGCTCCCCTTCTTCATCACATCCTGTGTGATGGTGATGGTGATGGCTCTCTTGGAGATTCCGCTCGACATCGCCTCTGCTTCTATAAACCAGATGGTTATAGGCGCGGCTGCGGACTTCCTCTTCTTTCCGTTGATGGCTTACATCGAAGCTTATGAGAGGAGATATGATCATTTTCTCTCTATAAAGCTTGCTTTCGCAGAAACTGGAATTGCAGTAACAGGTGATGCCTTCTTTAATTGTTGTGCATTTGCTCTCTTAATGACTTCAGTTTTTGTGGTAGTAAAGATGCTTGGTATCTTGCTTATAGTTGCAGTACTGATGACTTGGATCTCGACCATGTTTTTAGTACTTCCCCTTATGAGTTGGACAACTAAGTCATCATAAACAAATAAGGCGTACGTAACCCGAGGGTTACGTACGCCTTTTATTTTAGAACCCGAACAACATAGTCAAACCGACTCTATTGTTCTTCCTAAACTTGCCAAAGAAAGTATTTGATTCCCCGTTGAGAAAAAGACCCGAAAGTCTAATCTCAAAGAAGTCACAAGCACCAACACAAGATCCGGTATATGTAATCTTGGGGTTTACTGCATAGGCAACATCTTTTTCAAGGGTCGCCACAACACCAAAATACAAACACCAAGAATCAGTAGTCTGCTCAAATCCGCCGTAGAAAGAATTGTTAAACCCTCTCCTCCAGCTAAGTGGGTCTGATTTGACGAAACCTTGCTTATCACTAAGCGAAATCTCCCCTATCAAACCACCTAGAACAGATAGCGTTCTCCACGATTCGAGTTTTTGGCTTTCAAACTCCAAGGAGTATTGAATACTTTCAAAATCGTTTTCATGGACGTATCCTCCAGAGAATCTTGTAATTATCTTTCTATAAAACTCAGCTTGTAAGATGGCTGAAGTCCTTCTAGGATAATTATAAACAAGACTCGGTGGAGACATACTATCTTCTGATGCGATTATCATCGCATAAGGACTATAGTCCTGCACACGAGAGACAACCAAACCAAGAGATGAACGTCTAAAACTGATTCTCCCAGCAATAGATAGATTCTCGGAAGTATCTGTGTTTTGCAACACAGAGAGTCCTTCTGGACCAGAGTACCAACGACTATTTTGAATGGGCATCTTTGAAAACGAATTTCCAAAACTGCGAATCACTCTCAAGTATTGGCGCCTGTCTCCAAGCTCTACACTGATTGAGGGTAACCCAACCCTTTCATCGAAACCCCGAAAAGGATCAATGAAATCTCTTGGGTTGAACGAATCTTCGGGACAAACAGGACTTCTTGTCGAAAGACAGATTTCCTGCTTTAGTTTACCGAGCTTTAAACGAAAGTTGTCTCGCTCTATACCTATATACCCCTCATCGAGATTTAGGATAGGGCGAAGTTCTCTTTCATAGAGCTCTGCAAAGGTGTTGCCCACAAATCTTGATCCGTACCGAACATGCGGTTTCAGGTAGATAAACACCTTACTCCCTGCGCGAAAATCCAATCTTATCTGACCCTCAATGTATGCATTCTCATGCTCACTTTGAGTCAAATACACAAACGCATCAGAACGCGCTTCAAGATTGATTGATTGTGCACTGAGTAAATATGGCACAAGCAATAGAAGTAGAAAGAGAAGACTTTTCTTGCCCATTACTATCCACCTCCATCACTTTTTATCAAACTCGAAAGCGATATGGACTCTCCAAACTCTCTGTATTCGATACGTATATCGACAGAGAACCTATTGAGAACATCGTCTACTCTAATCACTTGAGGCCTCCACCAAGCTATCGTTTTTCCAACAATAAAGTCAGAATACTGGATTGTCTTGATAAGTCGGCCGGCGGTGTTAAAGTACCGCACCTCTGTAATTTTGTTATTGCAAATCGTGAGCTCTCTATATGCGCTATACACATAGGAAGTCAGAGGAGTTGCGTGTACAATATTACATTCTTCACCTTCATTGGTTGGTGAAGAAATGAGAGTGTGTTTGAAATCTTCAATCTCTCGAACAAGAAGGTAGTCCAATACATCACTAAACTGCAAACCTATGTTTGGTAGCACAGCTTGCGGATTAGTTGTTGAAACATCTTCTTCTCGAGAACCACGCCTTCTCACAAACACTGCCGGCGATTCAAATTCGCCGTTTTGTGTTTTTAGTGTGAAAAATTGTCCTTTCTTAGACACGTTAAAAACGGTTTCCGTGTTTTGTCCATTACGAACAGTAAACATAAGGTATTCCGTTGTTGTCTCACGTCGTCCTTGTGTTTCCACAACAACAAGTCTTGCTTTCTCCGAAGAGAGAGCTCGAAACGGAAGAACTGTGTCCTCTACGATTCTTTGTACATCCGGCGTTTGGCCATATGCACAGAGAAACGGCATTACGAGCAAAATCGCAATGACTAACATCGTCTTCTTTTGCATAATAGCCACCTCCGGCTAATTTTATTGTCAGGGTTCTGACTCTAAAAAAAGAGTACTAATATATCAGGGTTCTGTCAATACATATGACAAAAAACGACCTTTTTAGGCCATTTTTAGTGCTTAGTTTGTTGAAACTCTTAGTTTTATTATTTCTTTAGCTCATCAATTTCCATAAAGAAAGTGGAGCCCTTTCCTTCGCCTTTTGATTCTGCCCACACACGTCCTCCATGTGCCTCTACCATCTGTTTTGCTACATACAAACCAAGTCCTGTGCCGGACACATTTACCTTGTGAGCATTTTTTGTTCTGGCAAATAGTTTAAATAGTTTGTTTATATTATCTTCTGATATTCCAACTCCTGTGTCTTTTATGGAAACCAGTATTTGTCCGTGTGATTTGTCTACTTCTACACTAATAGTTCCTTTTGGTGTGTATTTTGCAGCGTTGTCTATGAGATTTATGATAACTTGTCTTATTTTACCAACATCTATCTTGGAAACATAAGAACCTTTTTTTGAAGCTTTAAAGGTAAGCTTGAGCCCTTTTCCTTCTATTACAACTCTTTGCTCATCCACAACTTCTTTTACCATGTCCGCTATATCTGTATTTTCAAAATTATAAGTCATTCTACCCTGTTCGATCCTAGAGATATTAAGAAAGTCTTCTACTATTAGAGTAAGAGCATCGGCTGATTTAAACATTCTATCTATAGGCTCTTTCATTTTTTCTGGTATTTTGCCATATGCCCCTTCCATCAATAATGAACCATAACCCTTAATTGCAGTAAGAGGGCTTCTAAATTGATGTGAAGCAATGGAAAGAAATTGGTCCTTTTGCCTATCCAGTTCTTGTAGGTCTTCGTTCGTTGATTCAAGTTTTTTTGTAAGTTTTTCTAAATGTTCATTTGTTTGAACCTCTTTCCGAACACTTTTAATAAGCAAGAATCCTGCTCCCACTAAAAGAAGTAGTAGACCAATATCCAGAACTCTGTCTGATGCGTTTTCTGATACCAAAATTCTTAAGAGAATAAAAATCCAAACAGCAAAAGTAAGAAGTTCGGTAGCGATAACCTTGACGCTAAAGAGACTGTATCTAAGGGCTGCATAACCCAAAAAGAATGGAAAAAACGCAACCACAATATTTCCATAAGGAATCAAGGGTATGTCGTACCAAAGAGGAAAGTTCATAAAACCTCCACCAAAACCAAAGAACATACCTAGTGATGTGTATAAAATTTGACCTCGTATTTCTTCTGAAGCTCCATCACGATAGTGCCTATCCATTAGAAATAAAGAATAAGACACAAGCCCAAAAAATATTATTATCAGATATGCGGTATAAGCAATACCTGCATTTGGCCAAAAATCAAATATTAGTTTTGGCTCTACGCTGGGCACCATATATTTTGTGAATGCTAAAGTAGAGAGAGCAAAGACAACCACATAAGAGACTCTTATTACATACCTGTTTTCTTTTACGACATTCAATATATTTGTAATCCAGTGGAAGAAAAAAAGTGGTATATACATAGATGCAAGAGCTACGTATCTAATCCACATTAGCGCATCTTCTTCAACTGAGCTCGAGAGCCACTGCCAATACGACAGAGCCCAAAAACCAACCGCAAGTGTCATTAAAAAGTAAAGCTGATTTCTTCTATTTCTCCAGTCTTTACTGAAAACTAAACCTCCAAAAAAGAAGGCAACTATTCCATTTATAAGACCTGAGAATGCAAAAATCTCCATATATTATTTTATTTTTCCACAACAGCTACGATATGTACACCCATTGGTTCCATAATAAAGTTGATGTCATCGTTAAAACCAGAGTCTTTTAAAACCTGTTCAACATCTTCAAGACTTCTATATACCATGTCAGGCCAACCTGTCCGTTCTACGAATTTCATTTCATTATTTGGTTTAACATTTGCAACAACAAAAAGAGACCCTTTTTTCATACTATTGTATACACCCTTTATTACCTTAACAGATCTCTCGTGGTCAAAATAATCCATAAGACCAACCATTTCTACGATATCAAATGACTCTGGCGAAACTATTGAATCTAAATTTCTTGCGTCATCATGTATCCAGTCAAATACATTTTCAAGACCATGTTCTTCGGCAACTCTTTTTCCTACCTCTATAGCGCGAGCGTCTTTATCTATATTTACTATTTTTACATTTAAATCATGTCCATCTTCTTTGAATCTTGAGATTGTATGAATAAGAGCTCGAGATGAACCACCTCCTATATTCAAAACCCTAATATTTGTATTCCCATTTTCAATATGTTTAACGAGCCTTGTTGAAACAACATCCTCAACAATTTTTAACCTATTTTTTAGTGCTTTTGGTTGAGAAATAACGTGATGCCAAAAATAATTAGACAAACCTATGAGTATCCCATTAGAAAAAATACCTTTTTTCTTGTGACCATACATAACCTCAAGGGCCATAGTTGAACCCCCTGTATTTTGTACTTTGGATGCATCCTTGCTGGTTTTGTGCATCATCTTCTGCATAGTTTTATGGGGAATATTATTCATTATCGGCACAGAAATAAGCCTGACAATTTTGATTGGCAAGCTATGTTTTTGCAAGTCTTTTCTTCTATGAATTTTCATAGAATGAATTATATCGTAGAAACGGTTTAGTTAGAAGTTTGTTGGGCTAACATGTATGCAATTTTTGACATTATTAACGCAGAGGCTTTTTTATAATCTTCTATACCTAAGTCTGTTTCTTCCCCAAAAAACTCACTTCTGTATACTGGTTTACCAAAAGTTACACTTATATTAGCCTTACCTCTGAAAAATTTTTTCATTGTTAATCCATAATTTCCTTCTATAGCAACCGGGACAACTGGCGTGCTTAATTTATCAGCAAGATAAGCAATTCCTGGTTTTCCAGGTTTTAACTTTCCATCTTTTGTTGTACCACCTTCAGGGAAAATAAATAAACTTTTACCAGATTTTAATATTTTAATATGTTTCTCTAGTGCTATTTCAAAATTTTTCTGACCAACAACAACCTTATGTGCACCCCATGCGTTAAACCAACTTTCTGAGTAAAGAATTTTTTCCCACCATGCTTTTACCTTATAAAAAGTCCTCTCCCTTGATGTGTAAAAAATAGGCATAAATCTTGAGAAAAAAGGAAGTGCAGCAGGAAGAACTATTGGGTCTAATGACCTAGAATGGTTTGCGGCAAAAATCACCCCCGTTTTTAATCCTTTTAAATTTTCTAACCCAGAAACCTTAAAACCAGAAAAAACCCACAGAATGAGTCTAGTTGGTATCCAGATAAGTGTCTGTAGTATGAGTGGGGATATTTTTTCAAAGGTGTTCATAATATTAGATTCCCTCGTCCTTTAGTTCTTGAATTATTTTTTTGGCTTTTCTTGACAGTTTTGAAGGAATGGTGATTTTGAGTTTTATCAACAGGTCCCCCCTTCCGGCCTGTGTTTTAACACCTTTACCTCTTACCCTTAAAATCTCACCGTGTGCAACACCTTGTGGAATATTTACCTCAAGCTTTTGTCCATCTAGTGTTTTAATTGTGTATTTTGAGCCCAACATTGCGTCTGTCACTTTAATATCTAAGTCCATGAGCAGATGAGCTCCTTGTTTTTTGAATGTGGAATGAGTTTTGACATGAACTCGTACATATAAATCTCCTGAAGCTCCACCTGACACGGCTTCTCCAGCTCCCCTTAGTCGTATCATCTCACCATTTTCTATACCAGACGGTATTTTAATTGATATTTCAGTTTGCTCTTTTATCACACCTTGCGCTCCACATTTATTACATTTCTTTTCTGGAACTTGCCCCCGTCCGTAACATTCTGGGCAAGTACTTTGGTGCGTAAATGTACCAAAAAAAGTTTTTTTAGTGTCATGTATTATTCTTGCACCATTACATGTTGGGCACGTTTTCTTTTTTGTATCTGGCTCTCCTCCGTCTCCGTTACATCGATCGCAAAGGTTTTGTTTGGTCACAAGCACCTGTCTTTCTGCTCCAAAAACAGAGTCTTCAAATGTAAGTTCAATATCTATAGAAATATCCCTACCTCTTTTTTGTCGCCCTCCTCCTCCAAACATATCCCCGAAGCCGCCAAAAATATCTCCCAAATCAAAATCTTGGAAGTTTTGTGAGAAATTAGAAAAATCAAAGTCTCCAAAACCTTGATCACCAGAACCAAATGTTCGGCCATAAGCATCGTATTCGGCTCTTTTTTTATCATCCGACAAAACAGCGTATGCTTCGCTTACTTCTTTAAATTTATCTTCAGAACCTCCTTTGTCTGGGTGATATTTGTGAGCAAGTTTGCGATACGCCTTTTTTATTTCTGTTTTATCAGCTTTTTTTTCTACGCCCAATATCGCGTAATAATCTTTACCTGACATAATATTTGAACCCCTAGTATATACTGTATTTTCTAACTTGACAACATTTGTTTCTATCCCTATAATGCTTTCTACACAGTCCTTTCAATAAAACCCAAAGTACACAAAATGGGAAAAGAAGAGCAGGTTTACAATGAGCCCATTGAGAAAGTGAGGCCTTATGTGACCAGGCGATTGTTGTCGCTAATCGATGTTGGCGACCACAATGGAGCAATTGTAGAAGCAGAAGGCTTCACAGGTGTTGCTATTTCGGGCATAGACTCAGTTGAGCGCGTACCCGAAGGTGTGCTGGTCTCCTTCAAGGGTGGGGGCTCAATAATCTACACGGAGAAATACTGATGAGCCAGGATGTATCTCCAAAGCTCAGCTTC
>JBFIIZ010000014.1:0-12105 GCA_041601015.1 Minisyncoccia bacterium
ATCAGTAGGATGGAAAAATTCAAGAGTGTTCTTGATGTGGTCAGGTGGTATTTTAGGGAGTGGTATCGTATAACTATGTACGCAATCTCTATTATCAAAAGGAACATCAAAAAGTAGCAACACTAAAGAGAACAAAAATGGAACTTATTGGTTTCAAATTAGATATTCTCATAAGCTCTTTTTTAAGAATATAAAGTCGCTCAATTGTAATATGTTGAGCGATTTTTTATTTTTCTATTTTTATTCCTAATAAAAGGCCTTGTTGAGCTCCCATATAAGTTATCCACAGAAAAAATTTTCTTTCTTAAAAATGCTTGACAAAAAAACTCTTTTGTATATACTCTTCTTTTGTACATCCTATCTTTTCTCTTCGGAGATTTGTGTGGGTGTACACTGGAGAACGTCGTGAATATATTAGCTTTCGGGCTGATGTAGGATCGGCGTTTTCCATTTGGGCAACTTTTTTCCACAGCTTCGGTTGTGGTTTTTTAATACTGTGTTTCGGATATTTTAAAATTAATTTGTGTGTAAAAAATGCTTGACAAAAAAACTCTTTTATATATACTCTTCTTTTGTACATCCTATCTTTTCTCTTCGGAGATTTGTGTGGATGTACACTGGAGAACGTCGTGAATATATTAGCTTTCGGGCTGGTGTTGGATCGGCGTTTTCCATTTGGGCAACTTTTTTCCACAGCTTCGGTTGTGGTTTTTTTATTTTCTTTTCCCCAATTGCTTTTGCGTACACACAAATCAATATGTAAACTTAAAAGAGCTTAAAAGAGGATTATGTTTGATATAAAAACAAAACAAACGTTGTTTGTTGTTCTTGCACTAGTTGTAGTGGTGGTTTTGTTTTCATCTGGAGATTTTATACAGATAACTAACAACAGTGGCTTTGCATTGGACTTTGTAGACTCACCCGAGAAGGGAACAGAGTCGGCAGTAGCGTCATTTCTTGACGGCGGTGTTTTGATACAGGATGAAGTTGTTGGTAGTGGGGTAGAAGCTCTTCCAGGCTCTGTTGTTGTGATTAACTATATTGGATACCTTGAGGACGGAACAGTTTTTGACGATTTTTTTGAAAAAGAAAGCACGGTTGAGTTTGAGGTGGGGGCTGGCAAGGTTATAAAGGGTGTAGAAGCTGGAGTTCTTGGTATGAAAGTGGGGGGCAAGAGAAGTATTTTTATTAAACCCCAATTTGGATACGGAGAAAAAGAGTTTGGAGAAATACCAGCTAGTTCGAATGTAATATTTGATGTTGTGTTGGTGGATGTGCAATCTTAAATCTCGAGAGTAGTTAGTTTGATATAAGTATTTCTTTTGGTATTGTGTCCCTATGACACCGATAAGTTTTAGAATTTCTAAAAAGATTAAGCACCAGCTCGGAAGGGCTGGTGTTTTGAGCACCCCACATGGAGAAATACAAACACCAGCTTTTATTACGGTGGGTACAAAAGCAACCGTAAAAGCTGTGGAAACTGACGACCTTGGCGCGCTTGGAGCTCAAGCTGTTCTTGCTAACACTTATCATTTATATTTACAGCCTGGAAATGAGCTTGTAAAAAAAGCGGGGGGTCTCCACGATTTTATGAACTGGAAAGGGCCAATATTTACAGACTCTGGAGGTTTTCAGGTTTTTTCCCTCGGTTCTGGTTTTGGAAAGGGGGTGAGTAAGTTTGCTTCAGCAGAAAATGATGGTAGACATAAGAACAATAACGATAAACCGGCTAAAATTACAGAAAATGGAGCAGAGTTTAAATCATACATAGATGGAAGTCTTCACGTGTTAACACCAGAATCTTCTATGAAAATACAGCATGACTTGGGGGCAGACATTATATTTGCATTTGATGAATGCACATCTCCTCAAGATAAACCAGAGTATCTAAAAGAAGCGATGGATAGAACTCATAGGTGGGCAAAAAGAAGTCTTGATGCACACAAAAAACTAACCCAGACTTCTCTAGACCCAAATGCAAACGATTTGCATTTGGGTAGGGGTTTGTTTGGGATTGTGCAGGGTGGAAATAGTAAAGAAATGAGAGAGGAAAGTGCTCGTATTATAGGGGATATGGATTTTGATGGTTTTGGTATTGGAGGCTCTTTTACAAAAGATGATTTGAATAGCTCTCTTGTGGCGGTAAATAGTATTTTGCCCGAAGACAAACCTAGACACTTATTAGGAATAGGAAGCGAGCCTATAGATTTTTTTGTAGGAGTTGAAAATGGTTGCGACACTTTTGATTGTGTAGCTCCGACTCGTGAGGCCCGTACTGGAACAATTTATACAAGAGATGGAAAAATAAATATTTTAAACGCAAAGTATAGAGACGACATAACCCTACTTTCGGAGTGGTCTGATGCTTTTAATAATACCACTTACACACGAGCGTATTTAGCTCATCTATTTAGATCTAAAGAGATTTTGGCCACAACGCTAGCTTCAAGAATAAATTTGAGATTTGTTATAAGTTTGGTGGACGAAATAAGGAAATCTATTTTAGAAGATAGATATGAAGCCTATAAAAGTGAGTTTTTGGAAAGATACTATCATTAGTCTAGTTTGCTAAAATACAAGAAGACCGTTTTTAAAATATCCGAGGTAGATAAATGTCAGTTAAGGTAAAAGTAGATCCTATTGTTACTGATTTAATCAGAGTGGAGCTAAACAAAATTAAAGTTCCAAACCTTAGCAATGCTTTCAAAAAGAATTTGATAGACTCTATTATCCGTGGTTTCTATTGGTTCATTGTTTTATTTGAGAACTCTTCAATAAATCTTGAATCCACTTGGTTTGAATCAACCGAAATAAATGACTTTGATATGAGCAAAGAGAGAAAAGGTATTATTTTTGGAATGACAGGTTTACCCTTTCTTTCCGGGTGTTGGAAAATAAACATTCGCAATATCCAAGATAGGAGAACACTGGGACTCAATCCGTTTTTTGCTAAGCCTAGTAAAAGGTGGAATAAAGCAGAAGTTCAATATGAGTTTCTTACTCGTGGTTGGAGAGCTGCGGCGGTTGTTTTTATCGGATATCAGACTTAATGTCTAAAAAATGAGGGGGTCGGTTATGTACCGACCTCCTTCTATGTTATAAATAAGCGCATTAAATATGAGGTTAAAAAAGAGATGAAATTTAAACTTACAAGCGAATTCAAGCCTGCCGGAGACCAACCAAAAGCGATTAAGGGCTTGGTCAAAAGCATTAAGTCTGGTAACTCACATCAGACGCTTTTAGGTGTGACTGGTTCAGGTAAAACATTTACTGTTGCTAATGTTATACAGCAAATAAGTAAGCCAACTCTTGTAATAGCTCATAATAAAACCCTAGCAGCTCAGCTTGCACAAGAATATAAAGATTTTTTTCCAGAAAACGCCGTGCATTATTTTGTTTCTTATTATGATTACTATCAACCTGAAGCATATATGCCGGTGACTGATACATATATAGAGAAAGAAGCTCAGATAAATAAAGAGATAGACAGGCTTAGGCATGCTTCTACACAGGCTCTACTGACACGCAAAGATGTGATAATAGTAGCTTCTGTATCTTGTATATATGGACTTGGATCACCAGAACAATATCAGAAGGTGAATATGAAGGTAGAAAAAGGGCAGAAGATCTCAAGAGGGGATTTTCTAAGGAAATTAATTGGAATGTATTTTGAGAGAACAAATGCAGATTTGAATCCGGGAACCTTCAGGTCTGTGGGCAACACTGTTGAGGTGATGCCTGTAAATGAAAAGATAATTTATAGAATAGACATAGAAGGTGGTGCGATAAGTGGGTTAAGAAAAATTGACCCAGTGAGTCAGTCTTTAATAGAAGAAATAAATACTTTTTTTCTTTTTCCGGCAAAACACTTTGTTACTAGCGAAGAAGACAGAGATAGAGCCGTGAAGAGTATAAAGAGTGAGTTAGAAGAAAGATTGAGAGAGCTTCGAGATGAAGGGAAACTACTTGAAGAGCAAAGACTAAAGAGACGCACCAACTACGATTTAGCGCTTATAAAAGAGATTGGGTATACCAATGGTATTGAAAACTACTCAAGACACCTCTCTGGTAAAAATCCAGGTGAAGCACCGGAAACCCTTCTTTCGTATTTTCCGCACAAGGCAGATGGAACCCCAGATTTTCTGACAGTGATAGATGAGTCGCATGTAGCCACACCTCAAATAAGAGGTATGTATAAAGGAGACGCGTCTAGAAAAGAAACTCTTGTTGAGCACGGTTTTAGACTTCCTTCTGCAAAAGACAATAGACCACTTAAGTTTGGGGAGTTTAATGAAAGAGTTGGTCAAATACTGTATACATCGGCGACACCTAATGAGTATGAGATTGAAAAGTCAGGTAAAAATGTAATAGAGCAGATTATACGACCTACAGGCCTAGTTGATCCTGAGATACAGGTAAAACCTATTGCAGAAACAAAAAAGAATAAAAGTCAGGTTCACGATTTTATGGAAGAGGCTTCGGCTGTTGTTAAGAGCGGAGCTCGTGTGATAGCCACCACTTTGACGAAGCGAATGGCAGAAGATCTAACTGATTATTTAAAAGAAAATGGCATGAAAGCAGAGTATTTACACTCGGAGATAAAAACTATAGATAGGATTGAAATTTTGACTGATTTTAGAAAAGGTAAGTTTGATGTTTTGGTGGGGGTTAACTTGCTTCGTGAAGGACTTGATTTACCAGAGTTGGAGCTGATAGGAATATTGGACGCTGATAAAGAAGGCTTTCTTCGAAGCGACACCTCTCTTATACAAACCATTGGACGGGCGGCTCGAAACGTAAATGGACGAGTAATACTATATGCCGATAGGATTACAGGCTCAATGGAAAGAGCTATAGGTGAGACAAACCGAAGGAGAGCTATCCAGTTGGAATATAATAAAAAACACAACATTACCCCTAAAACTATTAAGAAAAAGATTGCCGACATACGAGACCAAATGCTTTCTGAACACGAAAAGGCAGTAGATACATTGCTTGGCATAGACTTAAGTATTTTTGAAAAAAATCCAACTAAGTTTATAAAACAAAAAGAAAAAGCAATGACGGAAGCTGTTAAGATTCTTGATTTTGAAACAGCAGCTATTTTAAGAGATGAAATTAAGGAGTTAAAAAAGCGTATTAAAGATTAATGCCTGACACATTAAGAATGTATCAGGCAGGTTTTGTGGACTAGTATTCTTCATCGTAATCTGCTTCCTCGATGATAATCTCACGTTCCACGAAGGGAAGCAGTCTTTGTGCTTCTGGGTCTTCCCAGACAAGCTCTAAAGCTTCATCATAGAGTCTTTTTTGCGCTTCCATGATTATTTCAGGGACGTTAATGTCTTCAAGTTTTTTGAGACGACGTTTTCTGTAAATGAATCTACGAGCCTTGTCTCTGGAACTAAGTTTCTCGTGCATGGTTTTTGCCACAGATTAAGGTACATGTTATGGATTTACAATACAATATTAACAGTATTTGTCAATTTCCTATTTTAATACATGTATGTACTTGTAATATAAAAGCGGCGCAACAATTAAGTCGCGCCGCGGAACCTATAATATAAACTAGGTCACTCCATGGGTTTCTTTAAGTTTAAAAACCTCAAGAATTTCTTTTCTCAAACCCGATGAATGAGCTGGTGCACATATTCCACCACTGTATCCAGTGTCTTGGATTTGTCTTGCGAAATACTCAGACATTCCAATCTCTTTCGCTCGTGTGTAAAGATGAACACCGATTGGGGAGCATCCTGTGATGTGAAAATAGATTGCTTGGTCTAAAGTGAAAGTATTTCCAAGTTGATTTGTAACCACAATACAGCCAGAGTTGTTAATGTGGGCTTGGTAACCACAATTAACCATTTCTGTCAGATGAGCGACTAAATCACTTACGCTGTCACACTTGTGTTCGCTATTCATTTTTTACCTCTTTTAAGAACAATTTGGATTACGCGGAACACTATAGTACAATTCTTTGACACACTCAACCCCACTGCCGCCATGCAGGGGATTTAATTAATGATTATGGACGAAAGCGAGAAAAAAAGAGGAAAGCTATATATTGAAAAACTAAACCACTTTAAGTGTTTTTTTTGTAAAAAATGGTGGTCTATTGGTGACCCCGAGGCAAATGAGAAGAAAGTCAATGGTTGGTATTGCCCTTGGTGTGGTAAATATCAGGAGTTTGATGAAGAGAAGGTAGAAAAATAATATGGAAAAGAAAATCATAGTTAAGGGAGCTCGAACGCACAACCTTAAAAACATTACGGTTGAAATGCCTCGGGATAAAATGATTGTCTTTACAGGTCTTTCTGGTTCAGGAAAGTCTTCTTTGGCTTTTGATACTATTTTTGCAGAAGGACAGCGTAGGTATGTGGAGTCTCTTTCAGCTTATGCAAGACAGTTTTTACATCAGATGCAGAAACCAGACGTGGATGAAATCGTTGGCCTTTCTCCTGCTATTTCTATTGACCAAAAGTCACGCTCTAACAACCCTCGCTCAACAGTTGCGACAATTACAGAAATTTATGATTATTTGAGAATTTTATATGCGCGAATAGGAAAACCTCATTGTCTTGAGTGTGGACGTGCAATTGAGAGACTTTCTCATGAAGAAATAAAAAGACTTATACAAAAAGAAATCAAATCTGTTGGCAAGAAAGAGGGTGTTATATCTGTAGAAATAATGTCACCTGTTATAAGAGGGCGAAAAGGTGAATACTATCAGCTTCTATACGACTATTTAAACAGAGGTTTTTCGGAAATAATGATAGATGGTGTAAGAAAATCATTAAGGGACCAAATAATTTTAGCTAAGCAAAAAAAGCACGATATAGATCTGATAGTAGACAAAATAGATATCTCTGATTTCAAATCTGATAAAAAGTCTACAGAAGAAAGACTTTCTGAAGCTGTAGAAAAGGCTCTAGATGAATCAGAAGGATTGGTGAGGTTTGTTTTTAATACAGAAAAAACAAAGACAAAGAAAAAAAATAATGACATAGGTACATTAATGTCGTCTAAGTTTACTTGTCCATATGACGGTTATTCATTTCCAGAAATAGAACCAAGATTGTTTTCTTTTAATTCCCCATACGGAGCTTGTGGTGAATGTAATGGGCTTGGTACAAAATATTTTTTCTCAAAAGAAGTATGTGATGTTTGCAAAGGAGCGCGATTAAGACCAGAAGCACTCAATGTGTTTCTGGAAGATGGAAAAAATAAAATTAATATTGTTGATTTCACATCTTCTTCTATTGAAGATGCATATGTTTTGATAAGTACATTAAACTTGTCTGAGCAAGAAAAAGAAATCTCTAAAGTGATTAATAAAGAGATTGAAGATAGGCTTAGGTTTATGGTAGATGTTGGTATTCAATACCTAACATTAGACAGGCGCGCAAACACTCTATCTGGCGGTGAAGCACAGCGTATTAGGCTTGCCTCACAGCTCGGTTCTAAGCTTGTAGGGGCGCTTTATGTGCTTGATGAGCCAACGATTGGTCTTCACCAAAGAGACAATGACAGGCTTATAAAAACACTCCTCAATCTTCGTGATATGGGTAATACAATCGTGGTTGTAGAACATGATGAAGACACTATTTTTGCTGCTGATTTTCTTGTTGATATTGGACCTGGTGCCGGTATACATGGAGGTGAGATTGTTGTTGCAGATGACTTGAATAAATTACTTGAAGCAAAAACAAATAAATCCAAATCAATTACACTAGACTATTTAAGAGGAGATAAAAAACTTGAAATACCAGAGAAGCGACGCGAAAGAGACAAGGGCAGTTTGAAGATAAGAGGAGGTAGAGTATTTAATATAAAAAACTTAAATGTAGATATACCACTTGGTAAGTTTAATGTGATTACGGGTGTGTCTGGTTCTGGTAAGTCGTCTTTGATGTATGAGATTATCCACAAAAATCTTAGAGCACGATTTGATAGGAGGTATAGAAGTGCAGAAGTTTACAACTGTAAGAGTTTTTCTGGTACTGAATATTTAGCTAGAACGGTACTAATCGATCAGTCTGCTATAGGAAGAACCTCACGCTCAAACCCGGCGACATATACGGGTGCTTTTACTCACATAAGAGAGCTGTTTGCATCCACATCAGAAGCCAAGGTGCGTGGGTGGAAGCCCGGTAGGTTTAGTTTTAATGTAAAAGGTGGTAGATGTGAAGTTTGTCAGGGAAAAGGGGAAATAGCCGTAGAAATGCACTTTCTTCCTACTGTGTACGTACCATGTGATGTTTGTGGTGGTAAGAGATTTACTAAAGAAACTCTTGAAGTTGATTATAAAGGCAAAAATATTTATGAAGTTTTGCATATGACGGTTGAAGAGGCTTTAGCCTTTTTTGAAGATATTCCAGCTATTTATGACAGACTAAAAACTCTAAATGATGTTGGGCTTGGGTATCTTGAACTTGGTCAGTCTGCAACAACTCTCTCGGGGGGCGAGGCACAAAGAGTAAAGATTTCATCTGAACTATATCGTCCACATACATTTAAAACAATTTACTTGCTCGACGAACCTACAGTGGGGCTTCATTATGAAGACGTAAAAAAACTTATTGAGATATTACAGAAACTTGTTGACCAAGGTAATACTGTAGTTGTGATTGAGCATAATTTAGATTTAGTGAAATCAGCTGACTATGTCGTTGATCTGGGTCCTGATGGAGGTGAAAATGGTGGAAATATTGTAGCCAAAGGAACACCAGAAGAGGTAGTTAATTCAAAAAAGTTCCCAAAGTCATTTACTGGTAAATACTTGGAAAAAATTCTTAAAAGATAAAAAATAAAAAACCACCGTTTCCGGTGGTTTTTGAGAATTATTCTGGAGGACAGAACATTCCCTCTAGGGACAAATATGTGATGGACACAATTTCATGTGCTCTTCCCATCAGCTCATTTCCCTGGTGGAGACCGCTGTTTTTCTTCAGTTTAATAAGGAACTCTTTTGCGATTTCGAATTCCTCCCTAGTTATCTGCCCCTTTTCAAGAGCCCTTTTGAGTCTGTTCATGTTTTCACTCTCTCTATGCAGTCCTGAAGAAAACTGAGATGAAACTCTCGTTTGCTCTCAGAGCCGATTACGATGACTTCTTCAAATATAGAAGCCGTCTCCTTCCAGTCCTCTTTTGCCCCCCTTTCTTTATTTGACATACGTCGTCTGAATTCTGCTTTTGTCGAAGCCATTATGCCGGACTTGAGCACTTCAGACGAGTTAATTCCATATTTCTCTGCCTCTTCGATAAGAATCGATAAGCATTTTATAAAAATAATGGAACGGATTCTTTGGATACTATCTTCAGTCCGCTCTTCCTCTGAGAGTTTTGTGATATAACTCTCAAAAATTTTCTCAAAACGAGCGCTAAAGTCACTCTTTAGACTCTCGATCTGTAGTTTCTCCATGTACGCCTCCAAGGTGCTAAGTTCAAAAAACATGTTACAATAATTAACTATTATGTCAATGTTAGATAAGGGTTTGAATATATTTCCAGACTCTCCTGGTGTTTATTTCTTCAAAAAAGGAGAGAGTATTTTGTATATAGGAAAAGCAACGTCAATAAAACATAGAGTGAAGAGTTATTTCAATTCTGACTTAAGAGAATCGAGAAGTGTTCTCATAGAGCGAATGGTGGAAGAAGCGGATAATATTGATTTCCAAGAGACTGACTCTGTATTGGAAGCCCTGATATTGGAATCAAATCTAATTAAGCAATATCAACCTATATATAACACTCGCGAAAAAGATGGAAAAAGTTTTAATTATGTTGTTATAACAAATGAAGATTATCCTAGGGTTTTTACAGCAAGAGAAAAGGAGTTGCAGACAATTTACGACCCAGAAGACCTAAAGTATGTTTTTGGTCCATATACATCAGGGGGTTCGCTTAATGTTGCACTCAAGATAATCAGAAAAATTTTCCCCTTCCGGGGAAAAAAGGATACTTCAGCCAAAAAAAGCAAAAACACAAGAAAATCTAGATTAAATGAAGAGATTGGTCTTACACCCAAGTTTTCGCTAGGAGTAGAAAAAAAGGAATATAAAAAAACAATTGGACATATAAAGCTATTTTTTGAGGGAAAGAAAAAAGTTGTTATTAGGGAGCTTGAGAAAGAAATGAAAGAGCTTGCAGAGAGTAAAAAGTTTGAAGAAGCGGAAATTGTAAAAAGAAAAATATTCTCACTTCAACACATAAACGATGTCGCTCTCATAAGCTCAAAAGAAAGTAGTTCAAATATTAGGATAGAAGGTTATGATATAGCGCATATAAGTGGCTCTAATATGGTTGGTGTAATGACTGTGGTGGAAGGTGGTTTTCCTAAACCGTCTGATTATAGGAAGTTTAAGATAAGGAGTGTAGAGGGTTCCAATGATACAGGTGCACTAAAAGAAGTGTTAGAAAGGCGTCTTAAACATGACGAGTGGACGTTACCTAGGCTTATAGTAGTAGACGGCGGTAAAGCACAAATCAACACAGCAAATAAAGTTCTAAAGGAATTTGGTTATGAGATATTAGTTGTTTCTGTGGTGAAAGATGAGAGACATAAACCAAAAAATATTTTAGGAGACAAACCAAGTATAAAAAAGATAATAAAAGAAAACGAGAGAGAGATACTTCTTGTAAATTCGGAAGCTCATAGATTTGCACTTTCTTTCCATAAACAACTAAGAAGAAAAATCTAGTTTTTATTGCTCTTATTTTCTACCTATATTTTCTGTACAATATAGGTAATGAGTCATGGAGACACAAAAAATTGTGATGTCTGTGTGCTTCGTGGTGGTCCTTCACACGAATATGATATTTCTCTTGATAGCGGCGCACACGTTCTTATGAGTATAGAGAATAAGTATCATACACACGATGTTTTAATAGATAAAAAAGGTTGTTGGTTTAGAAACGGCAAACAGGTTAGACCAGAACAAGCTTTTTGGGATGCGGATGTTGTATTTAACGCTCTTCACGGTGAATACGGTGAAGATGGACGTGTTCAAAAAATATTAGAGGCTCATTCTATTCCTTATACTGGTTCTGATTCGTTTTCTTCTGCGCTTGCTATAAATAAACACACGGCTAAGAAATTTTTCAAAGCGCATGGCATCAAAACTCCTTTTTCGAGATTGATTAAAAAAGAAAACAATATAAAAAGTTTGGCTATGGATCTTTTCAACTCTATGCCATTACCTTTAATACTAAAACCAGTTGCTCTTGGTTCATCTATAGGTGTTATAGCGGCTTTTGATTTTAATGAACTTGTGGAAGCTCTTGAGTATGCATTTTCTTTTTCTGAGGAATTGATAGTAGAGGAATATTTAAACGGAAAAGTTATTAGTTGTGGAGTGATAGAGGCCTTTAGGGGAAAAGAACTTTACGCCCTTGTTCCAGTGGAGATTAAGGTACCTCCTGGTGAAATCTTTTTGAGGTATGAAAAAAGACATGCTTTGACTTATGAAGCTCCAGCAAAAATAAGTCCTTCAGACAGGGATAGAATACAAGAAGCAGCACTTCTTGCGCATAGTGTGCTTGGGCTGAGACACTATTCTCAATCAGACTTCATTCTTACAGAAAGAAGGGGACTATATTTACTTGAAACAAATTCACTCCCACACATAGGAGCAAAGGCGACTTTTGTTGATGCTCTTGAGGCAGTAGGTTCTTCAACAAGCGAGTTTATTGATCACGTGATTGGTTTGGTTTTAAGATAAATTTGACTTAAGGTTAAATTACCCTATAGTTTACTTGGATATTTTCAACCACTTTGGTATAAAGCATGTTTTGGTTTTATTTCCGCAAAGTCATCCTATGGGGTGTCTTTGGTGGCATATTAGTATCGTTCTTAACAGTGATCTTACCTGCTTATATATTAAGCTGGTTTGGTCTTAATATTTTTGAGGCAGACCCTGAGGCTATAAGGTTAGGACTCTTGTGGACCTATTCTACATGGCTTTTTTTGGTTTTAATCAAAAATATAATTTTTTACTTTCGTCTAGACGAAAGATGGTATTAGCACTCTAAAAGTTGCCCCGCTTTCTTAGGAAAGCGGGGCGCTGTTGATTTTATGGCTTTATTTAGTAGAATACTCATTACTGG
>JBFIIZ010000015.1:0-12072 GCA_041601015.1 Minisyncoccia bacterium
ATCACACTGACTATTGTTTTTATCTCAGTCTCTATTTGGTCTGGTCTACAAAAAATATGCCCATCGTCCATTGTTATTGAACGAACTCTCGAAAGACCAGCTAATTCCCCAGCTTGTTCATCTCTATAAACAACCCCCAACTCCATATATCTGAGAGGTAGATCTTTATAACTTCTTGGATTAGATGCGTATATTTGGGTGTGATGAGGACAGTTCATTGGTTTGAGTACAAAATTTGCATCATTTTTTCCTGTAACCTTAAACAACTCATCTCCAAATTTTTCCCAATGTCCTGATGTTTTATATAAATCTTCTTTGGTTATGTGTGGAATTCTAACTTTTTGGTAACCATATTTCTTTTGGATACTTATAATCTTGTCCATTATCAAATCAGTCATAAGAGTTCCTTTAGGTGTCCAAAGGGGGAGTCCGGGTCCCACCAAATCAGAGAATGTAAACAAATCTAACTCACGACCAAGTTTCCTATGGTCTCTTTTTTTTGCTTCTTCAAGCATTTCCAAGTGTGCTTTGAGTTCTGCCTTTGTGTTAAATGCAAATCCGTAAATTCGTGTGAGCATTGTGTTTTTCTCATCACCTCGCCAGTAGGCTCCAGCAATGTGAGAAAGTTTAAAAGCTCGAGTGTCTATGTCTCTATTTGGGTTTTCTGAGTGCCCTCCTCTACACAAATCAGTAAAACCGCCTGACGTGTACAAGGTGATAGTTTCTTTATTTTTATCAAGTTCGTCTATAAGCTCTTCTTTGTATTGATTTCCCTTAAAAACGGTCTTTGCTTCTTTAGCAGATACTTCTTTATGAGTGAATTCGGTCCATGACTTTAATAATTCTTTCATTTTCTCTTCGATTTTCTCTAAATCTTCTTCGCCAATAGGGGAACTGAACTCAAAGTCATAATAAAAACCATTATCAATAGCGGGACCAATAGAAGGCTTCGCATCAGGATAAAACTCCAATACCGCCGCTGCCATAAGGTGGGCTAATGTATGTCTTTTTTGTTCAAGATTATTATTATCACTCATGTGGAGTCTATATTAACCTATTTTGAAGCTTCTTTATAGAGGTTTAATGATGTCAGCGATTATGGAAATACTTTGATTTCTATGTGAGATTTTGCCTTTTATTGCAATACACGACTGATCTGCTGAAATATCTTCTTTATGTTTTTTGTATATTTCTGGAAACATTACCACCTCTATTGCGCCACTAAAGTCCGCAAGTTTTACAAAAGCCATATGGTCACCCTTTTTAGTAATTATTTCTTTTACATCTTCTACAAGACCTCCAACGACAGCAACCATTCCTTCTCTTAACTCTTCTTTTACTCTTTTTATATTAAATTCTCTTTTTTCAAGCTTATCTCTTATTCTATCTAGTGGGTGTCCAGAGATATATAAACCTAAAAGTTCTTTTTCCCAAGAAAGTTTATCGTCTTTTGATGCCGGCTCTGCATCTTTAAGTTTGAGTGTTGGTATGGTGCTCTTATCGCTCATTAGTTGAAAAAGAGATTCACCGTTACCGCCCTCACTTTCTTTTTCTTTTTTGTAGTTTAGTAAACCTTCAACATTTGCGAGCAAGACACCTCTTTTTCCAAACTCGTCGAGTGCTCCGCACTTAATAAGAGACTCAAGCGACTTTTTGTTTAGATTTCTATCGCCGACTCTTTCTAAGAAATTAGCTATTGATGTAAATTTACCCCTTTCTTTTCTCTCCTTGATTATTACATCAGCAATACCTTCTCCAAAGTTTTTTATTGTATATAATCCGAAACGTATTTTTTCTTTACCTTCTTCATTAACTATAGTGAATGCCCCAAAGCTTTCGTTGATACTTGGTGGAATAACATCAATACCCATTCTTTTTGTTTCTTCTACTGCTTCGTGGATTTTGTCTACGTCACCAGAATCAGCCGTTAGTATCGCGGTCATGTATTCAACCGGATAATTTGCTTTCATATATGCCGTTTGGTAGGCTACATGCCCATAACTCACTGAGTGAGCCTTGTTAAAACCATATGCGGCAAAGGGCTCTATCCAAGCCCAGATTTCCTCTGCTTTCTTTTGACCCCATCCGCTTGTGTTCATACATCCTTTTATAAATTTTTCTTTTTGCTCAGCCATAAGCTTGGGTATTTTTTTACCAACAGCTTTACGGAATTTATCCACTTCAAGCCAGGTATATCCAGCTAAGTCGTGAGCCATAATCAACAAGTCGTCTTGATACACAAGAACTCCATAAGTTTGTTTTAAGATTGGCTCGAGCTCAGGTGTGAGGTATCGGATTGTGCTAGGATTGTGCTTTCTTCTAATATAATCTGGTATGAATTGAATAGGCCCAGGTCGGTATAATGCAACCATAGCGTGTATGTCATTTATTTTTGATGGCTTAAGTTCTTTCAAGAATTTCGTCATCCCTTGTCCGTTTAGTTGGAAGAGCCCACTTGTTTCACCTCGCGCGAGCATCTCGAAAGTTTTTTCATCGTCGATAGGTATTGTCTCCATTGTAAGTTCAACTCCTTTTAATTTTTTCACCAATCTCATTGCATTCGCAAGAATCGCCAAGTTTTTTAGTCCAAGAAAATCAAATTTCAAAAGACCAGCGTCTTCAACAGCATGCATGTCATATTGAGTAATTAGCTTTCCACCCTTCGGGTCGATTTGTAGGGGAGTGAAATCGGTAATCTCTGTGGGTGAAATAACCACACCGGCCGCATGAACACTAATGTGTCTCGCACAACCTTCAATTTTTTGTGCCATGTCTATAACACGCTTCGAGTCAGCGTCTTTCTCATAAAGACTTTTTAAATCTTCTTCTATTTTTAATGCCCTCTTTATGGTCATTGGAAAACCCTGAGAACCCATTGGTATAAGTTTGGCTATTTTATCTCCAACTTCATATGGATAACCTAGGGCACGAGCGGTGTCTCTAACAGAGCCACGAGCGAGCATTGTTCCAAAGGTTCCAATCTGCGCCACTTTGTCAGCGCCATATTTTTCTCTGGCATATTCGATAACCTCATCTCTTCTATTGTCAGCAAAGTCCATATCAATATCAGGAGGGGAAGGTCTGTCTGGGTTTAAGAATCGCTCAAAAGGAATGTTGTATTCAAGTGGGTTAATGTTTGTGATACCCACAAGGTAAGTAGTTAAAGAACCCGAAACAGAGCCTCGGATATTTGAAAGAATGCCATTTTCTTTTGCAAATCTTAGTAGATCACCAACTATGAGAAAGTAAGGAGAGTATCCTTTTGTTTTAATTATTCCAAGCTCATACTCAAGTCTTTCAACAAGAGTGTCTGTTTTTTCAAGGCCTCTTTTTTCTATACCTTCATATGCCAGCCTTTTGAGCTCTTCTGCATAAGTAGAACCTTCTGGTATCTCTATTTTTGGAAAAACCCAATTACCGAGCTCTAACTCCAAATGACACCTATCAGCAATCTTTAATGTATTTTCTAGAGCTTCTGGATTGTCTTTAAACAAGACCTCTGCTTTTTTTGAGGTTATAAATGAGAAATCTTCACCATCGTCTGTCATGGTTCTTGAAGTAGAAAAACCACTTATGGACTGAACCTGAAGTAGTGTGTCTCTCGCATCTCTGTCTTCTGGTTTTATGTAGTACACGTCATGCCCCGCAACTATTGGTGTGTTGGTTTCTTTTGCAAGTTTGATAATTTTTTTCTGGTTTTCTTCGTGTCCTGATATCTCTGTGTGGTGTGTAATCTCTAAGTAAACATCATTTTCTCCAAAAGTTTCTTTATAGAAATTTAATTTTTCTTTTGCACCCTCAAAATCATCTATCTTTAATCTGTTTACTACTTCTCCAGAAAAGGAGGGAATAATTGCAATAAGACCCGGGCTGTGTTTTTGCATGAGTTCGTGGTCTATTCTTGGTTTATAGTAGAAACCATCGATATATGATTGTGTTACCAATTCTTTTAGATTCTTATATCCAGAATCATTTTTTGCCAAAAGAACAAGACGGAATCTTTTGTTGTCTATACCGTGTTGTCTGTCGTGTCTCGTTCGTGCAGATACGTAAAAATCTACACCTATAATTGGTTTAATACCTGCATCTTTGCATTTTTTATAAAATTCTATTGCGCCATATAGATTTCCTGCATCAGTCAGAGCTAGGGCTTGCATATTGTTGTTTTTTGCCTCTTTTACTAATTCCGGAATTTTTGGCAAAGCACTAAGTAAGCTATAGTGGGAATGTGTGTGTAGATGTACAAATTTTGAGCTCATCGTGGGGCTATTATACACTAGGTATTATGAAGTATTTAATCGGCATAGATGAAGTCGGAAGAGGTCCAATTGCGGGGCCTGTTACTGTGTGCGCGGTTGTTTTACCTACTTCATTCAATCGAAGATTTATAAAAGACGTAAAGGATTCAAAAAAAATAAGTAATAAAAAAAGAGAAGAGTGGTATAAACAAGCTTTGGTTTGGAGGAGGGAAGGAAAAATAAAATTTTACGTTCGTTCGGTATCCGCAAAGAAAATTGATGAGATAGGGATAAGTCGAGCAACACAATTGGCTGTAAGAAAAGCCTTACAAGGAGTAGAAGAAAAAGGAACTGATGTGAAGTTGGACGGACTCCTGAGGGCGCCAGAGAGGTTTGAAAAACAAAAAACAATTATCCACGGGGACACACTGGAACCGGTGATTTCTTTTGCTTCAATAATAGCTAAAGTACACAGGGATAGGGTAATGAAAAATTATTCGAAGCAATATCCACAATATGGATTTGAGCGACATGTGGGATATGGAACAAAAGAACACTATAAAGCTATAAGAAAGCGGGGAACTACACCCCTTCATAGGATTACATTTTTAAAAAGCATATGATATAAAGGGTTGACTTTTGTCTTTAAATGGGTTATTATACTTTTCGTTCTTTAAATAGAAGGTAAAACTAATGACGCTCACGGAGAAAGACTCCCACGCTTCCTTTGGTTTTATCTGGAAGATAGATCAAGGGATTTTGTGGATGCTCGCGGTTAATGTAATAGACCGCGAGGATGAGATTATTCACCCGCTAAAGATGCCGGGTGGAAAGGCTGACCCCTTAAAATCAGATCCGACAAAATACGAGACTCCTCTCGAGTGTTTAATAAGAGAGATAGGAGAAGAGGCCTGTATCTTGGTTAGGGATGCAAAAGAAGTTTCCTGCATCTCTAGGCCCAATTTTGGGTACTATGGGGTAGAGTCTACGCATTATGTACATTTTTTTCTTGTAGGTCAGGATGAATATTCTGGCGACATAGGAGAGTCTACAGATCGCACCCCCGCCTTCTGGGTTTCCATAAGTGAATTCTATGAGAATCACCTAGGAACTCACGACAAGGGCTGGAAAGCCTGCGTGTCTGAAGAAGCAAAAAGAAACTCACGTTTCTTTTCTATGCTCAAAACTCAGAAATACTTCCGCAACTATAAACCATATTAAGGACCCTCAGTCGATTAGATTGGGGGCCTTTTCCTTGCCATTTTATATATTTATCATATAATACGCCGATATGTCAGTACGAATGCGACACACAAAAGGACACACTAGAAATAGACGAGCTCATCACGCATTGAAGAGCCCGCGTCTTTCAGAGTGTAAGGAATGTAGTTCTATGCACTTAAGGCATAGGATTTGTGATACCTGTGGTAAATATCGTGGACGCACTGTCGTAGATGCCGAAGCTAATATTACAAAAAAGGCAGAGAGGATGAAGAAAAAGAGAAGAGAGCTTGGTATCGAAGAAAAACAGGAGGACAGTAAATAATCTGTTTTTCCTGTGTGGATTGTATAAGTCACATTGCTAAATTGGAGTGTTATTTATACAATTCGTAGTAAGAAAGATATTTTCTGTTCCTTATGGCCAACCGGCACTTATCAAGATCAATAGTAATGCAAACTCTTTTTGAATATGAGTTTGCGCAAAGAGACCCAAAAGAACTTGAGGAAGTTCTTAATAGAAATACCGAAGAGTTTGCTCCTGGTATGGGTGATGACGCTTTCATGAAAGTTTTACTTTTTGGTGTTTTAGAAAAAAAGAAAAATCTTGATGAAGTTATTACGAAAGCTGCGCCTGATTGGCCACTGGAAAAAATAGCAAATGTGGATAGAAACATCTTGAGGATAGGATTGTATGAACTTCTATATGGAAATAGAAACGAGGTTCCACCTAAGGTTGCTATAAATGAAGCGATAGAGCTTGCTAAAAACTTTGGAGGAGAAGCTAGCGGAAAGTTTGTAAATGGAGTCTTAGGTTCTGTTTATCGAGAACTTGGTGAGCCAGGTAAAGACCAACAAAGTAAGAAGAAAAAAGATATACCATTTGAAGAAATGGAAATATCAAAACTTGCTGGTTCTGTGGTGTATTCAAGACATGAGGGTAAAATAAAAATGGCTTTTGTTCATGACATTTTCGGACATTGGACTTTGTCAAAAGCAAAGAGTGCTGGAAATGAGACCTTTGAAGAAACCGCCATTAGAGCTATAAAAGAAGAACTTAATCTTGATCTAACTATTGTTGCAGAACTTGGTGATAATGAATATGTTTCTTCACATCCAGAAAAAGGTAAGTTAAGAAAGCAGGTTAAATATTTTCTAGGAGAGGCTCCTTATGGAGAGTTAAAGGACATGACTGACGAGACAGGGCTTGATGACTCAAGATGGTTTGATTTAGAAGAAATAGTGAATTTAAACTTCTATGATGATATATTCCCTATAGTGACAAAGGCTGTAAATATACTACTTGGAAAGAATAAAGAATAATATGATTAATTTTAATGAGTTTGAGAAAAAGATAAATATTGAGTTTAAAGATAAAGACCTCCTTAAGAGGGCTTTTACACACCGTTCCTATGTAAACGAAAATAGGCATACAGCAAAAAAACACAATGAGAGATTGGAGTTTTTAGGCGATGCTGTTTTGGAACTGGTAATAACCAAATATTTGTTTGAAAAATATCCAGAAAAACCAGAGGGCGAACTTACCGCTGTAAGAGCGTCTTTGGTCAACACAGTCTCTATATCAAACGCGGCACAAGATCTTGGGATGAATGATTATCTGCTTCTTTCCAAAGGAGAGAGTAAAGATACTGGACGAGCAAGGCAATATATTTTAGCTAATGCATTTGAGGCGGTGATTGGAGCTATTTATATAGACAGCGGTTATGAAAATGCAGAGAAATTTATTAATGACAATTTGTATGCAAAGACCGATGAGATAGTAGAAAAAAGGCTATGGCAAGATTCTAAAAGCTATCTACAAGAAAGAGCGCAAGAAGAAGTCGGTGTTACACCAAACTACACAACAATAAAAGAAGAAGGGCCAGATCACGACAGACATTTTACGGTTGCTGTGTTTGTTGGGGACGAGAGAGTTACAACAGGAGAGGGTAAATCAAAACAAGAGGCAGAACAAGACGCCGCCAGGAAAGCTCTAGATAAGAAAGGCTGGCAATACGAAGGTTAATTAATAAGCATAAAAACAAAAACCTTAAGAAATAGCACTTTATGTGGTATTTTTTTGTAAGCTTGGTTTTTTAACATAAGAAGACGGAGGTTGGCTTGTCTAAAAAAGGTGCGTTGGAAAAAATCCCTGGGGTTTTAATCCATGAATTTTCCCTCATGAAATTCATTATAGTATGTGTGTCTTGCGGGGAAGAAAAAAAACACGTTCTCTATACGGGAGAAATATCAAAAGGATACCGTGAGATTTTTGAAGACTTTCAAGCCAACAACTGTGCTGATAAAAAAAACATAAAAGCCGTGTGTGTTGGTGGAGGTTTTTTAGAGTTTTCTGGCTGGGACCCAATCTCAATAGTGGTGTCTAGTAAAAGTAGTCTCTATGGGAGAGCAGACCCTAGGATAACAAAAGAGCTTCTTTTGGGAGAAATGTCTGGAATTGATGTGGTTTTCAAGGCATAGAGAACATAAGCGGTAGGTGCAGAAAAATACCAGGGCCCTGAACTCAAATGAGTTCAGGGCCCTTACTCTTTGTGTTAAAATAACTGGCATAACATGCTTAAATCGATTGAGATTTCTGGTTTTAAATCATTTGGTAATAAGGCGAAACTTGATTTCAAGACGCCTATTTCGGCTATTGTAGGACCTAATGGATCAGGTAAATCAAACGTTGCTGAAGCATTTAGGTTTGCTTTAGGTGAACAATCCATGAAGTCTCTGAGAGGCAAGAAAACAGAGGATTTAATATTCAATGGATCTGTTGGGGGTAATAGATCTAATAGAGCAAGTGTTAAGGTTGTGCTAAATAACTCTAAAAAACCTTTAAAAATAGACTTTGACGAGGTGGTGCTTGAGAGGGTTGTGCATAGGGACGCTACACATGAATATAAAATAAACGACTCTAAAGTTAGAAGAAAAGACATCGTGGAACTGCTAGCCAATGCAAACATAGGTTCTACTGGACACCACATAATTTCACAAGGACAAGCTGATAGAATTTTAAATGTATCACCAGAAGAAAGAAGAGAGATGATAGAAGATGCACTAGGGTTGAGAATCTATCACTATAAGAAAAAAGAGAGCTTAAGAAAATTACATCGAACTGAACAAAACCTAAAAGAAATAGAGGGCCTAAGAAGAGAAATACACCCACATCTTAAATTTTTAAAAAAACAGGTAAATAAAATTGAGAAAGCAAAAGAAGAAAGAGACAGACTGATTTCTTTATATCAGGATTATTTTTCATACGAATCAAACTATTTAAATGAAAAAACAAATGAAATAGAAAGTCTTTTTGTTTTACCAAAAAATCAACTAAAAGAAATAGACTCAGAGATAAAAAGATTAAGAGAAGTTCTTGACTCTGTAAAGACTGAGAGTGAGCTTTCAGAAAATTTATCTGCATTGAACAAAGATTTAAGGAGTATACAAAACAACAGAAATTCTTTAACAAGAGAGCTTGGTAGAGTGGAAGGTGAACTAGATATGGCTGAAAAAATGTTAAGAAAAACAACGTCAATTTCCTCTAGGAACGTGTCTTTGGATGAAGTACAAAAATTAACAAAAGAAATAATAAAAGATAATGAAAACATATTGGGTGTTGAAAATATTTCTTCTATAAAAGAATTAATAAAAAAAGTAAATGAAAAAATCTTGATATTTTTAAGTACACACAAGGAAGAAGAAATAGAATCCGTTGATGATCTAGGTCTTTTGAGAGAGAAAAAAATAACAATAGAAAAAGAAATTGCTTCTATCGATGAGAAAAAGACAAAGCTTCTCGAAGAACAATCTGAATTACAAAAAAAATCAGAAGAAGAAAGAAAAGCTTTTTATGTTGCGGAAAGAGATTTATTTAAAATACTAGCTAAACAGAATGAAATAAGAGCAAAACTTGATAAATTAGAAGATCAAGATTTCTCATTACAGCAAAGAAAGATATTATTTGAAAAGGAAATAAGATCCGCCGGAATGATGCTTGGTAGGGAGGCTGTTAATTATGATGATAAAAAAATAGAAGGTGATGAGTCTGAGCAAAAAACAAGATTAAAAGACATAGAAAGGCTAAAGATTAAGCTTGAGGACTCCGGCATTGGTTCATATGGAGAACTTAAAAAAGAATACGACGAGGTTCTTGATAGAGACGCTTTCTTTGAAAAGGAAATTTTAGACTTATCTAATACTAAGAGTGTGTTAGAGGGTATGATAAAAGAAATAGAAGCAACATTAAATATTAGATTTAAAGACGGATTGAACCAAATAAACACACAATTTCAAGAATTTTTCTCCTCAATGTTTGGTGGAGGGAGTGCTTCTTTGTTGATAGTCAGAAAAGGTAAAGGTAACGATGAAGAAGATGAAGAAGTTAAAAAAGACGGTATTGATATAAGTGTGGATTTGCCAAAAAAGAGAATTAGAGGTTTACAAATGCTATCAGGTGGCGAAAGGGCTCTTACTTCTATAGCTTTACTTTTTGCTCTTTCTCAAATTAATCCTCCACCGTTTATTATTTTAGACGAAACTGATGCAGCTTTAGATGAGGCAAACTCTAAAAGATACGGAGACATGATAGAAAACTTAGCCAAATATTCACAACTTATTCTGATAACTCATAATAGGGAAACTATGTCTAGAGCGGGGTTGCTTTACGGTGTGACTATGAGAGAAGATGGCATTTCAAGACTTCTTTCTATAGAATTTGATGAGGCATTAATGGTTGCTAAATAGTTGTGTTAAAATATCGAGCATGAATCCAATAAACCCAGACAAAAAAATAATAAATGTTCCTTCTGTTGACTTACACGGAGACCCTCTTCACAGAGAGGAAGTGAAAAAAGAAATAAACGCTCGGATAGGAAGAATAAAAAAAGAGTTTCAAGAAGGTTTTGAGTTTATTGAAAGACACCCCAAATCAGTAACTTTTTTTGGCTCTGCTCGTTTTGACGAAAACAACCCTCACTATGAAAGAGCTAGGGTTTTGGCAAAAAAAATTGTAAATATCGGCTACGATGTTATTACAGGAGGAGGACCGGGAATAATGGAAGGTGGCAACAGAGGCGCAAAAGAAGCAGATGGTCCAGGACATTCGCTTGGGTTAAATATCGAACTTCCATTTGAACAGGTTGTTAATCCGTACGTAGAAGAAAGTCTTTCTTTTAAGTACTTTTTTTCAAGAAAGGTTGTTATGACGTTTTCTGCAGAGGCTTATATATATTTCCCAGGGGGCTTTGGAACTTTGGATGAGTTTTTTGAAATCCTTACTCTTGTTCAAACTAGGAAAATCCCAAGGGTTCCAATACTGCTTGTGGGTAAAGAATATTGGACCAGGGTAGATGATCTTATTAGGACTCTTTTAGCTGACGAATACAAGGCGATAGATCAAGAGGACGTAAATCTATACAACATAGTCGATTCTGATGATGAGGTTTTGGAGATCCTAAAAAACGCCCCACTTAGAGAAGAGTAATTTAAAAAAATAAAAAATGTTTGATTTATTAAAAGTTCTCCAAGGAGAACTTTTAAAATTTATTATTTTTCCAAACAATTTCTATTTAACGAGCTCAAAATCAAGCTGACGACGATCTAAGTTTGCATCCTTTAGTTTTACCCTTATTTCATCACCCACGGTAAATGCTTTTTTTGTTTTTTCTCCTATAATCGCAAATTTCTTTTGATTAAGGCTAAAATAGTCATTTCCAAGACTTCTAATTCTAACTAAACCATTGGCTTTTGTGGTCTTCTCTTCTATAAAGAGGCCGTGTTCAGATACTCCAGATATAACAGCATCAAATTCTTTTCCTACACTTTCCATTAAATACTCAACTTGCTTATACTTAATACTTTCTCTTTCAGCTCGCATTATGTTAATTTCTTTATTTGATGATTCATGTGTTACTTTCTCATAAACAGATAGTTCTTTTTTAGAGATAGTGAGTCCGTTCAGGTGAGAATGTAATAGTCTGTGCACTATAAGGTCAGGGTATCTTCTAATTGGTGAAGTGAAGTGTGTGTAGTATTCAAAAGCAAGACCAAAGTGTCCTTTGTTGTCTGTAGAATAGACCGCTTTTGCCATAGATCGTATGAGCGCGTGATTAATAAGCCCTTCTTCTGCTTTCCCTTTCGCCATATCAAGAAGAGAGTTGATCTCTTTGGCTGATATATCATCTTCCACCTTAAAGTTATAGCCAAGAGCCCTTAAGAAAACAGAAAGTTCTCTCAACTTTTCTCTGTCTGGAATATCGTGAATTCTGTACACAAACAAATGGTCTCTTCCAGTTGCGTCACAAAGATCATAAATCTTTTTTGCAACACACTTATTTGCAAGAAGCATAAACTCTTCCACAAGTTTGTGAGCATCTACTCTGTCTTTCTTGTATACCTTTATTGGTTTTCCTAAGTTGTCTAGTTCAAACTTAACCTCGTCATCCCTGAAGTTAATCGCACCGGAACCAAATCTTTTTTTACGTAAAGACTTTGCTATCTCATTTAAAACACTGAGTTCTTTAAAATAGTCTCCACTTTGTTCGTCTATGTGCTTCTGCGCTTCTAGATAATGAAACCTTCTGTCTGAATGGATAATTGTTTTGCCAAACCACTC
>JBFIIZ010000016.1:0-11733 GCA_041601015.1 Minisyncoccia bacterium
AACCTTTCCGGTCTTACCTTTATCTTTTCCTGCAATTATTATTACGTTGTCTCCTTGTTGAATCTTCATAAGCTTATACAACCTCTGGTGCAAGTGATGCTATTTTCTGATAACCACGGTCTGATATCTCTCTTGGGATGGGTCCAAAAATCCTATTAGCTTTTGGTTCCTGTTTGTCCTTCTCAAGAAGCACAACCGCATTTTCATCAAACCTAATATATGAACCATCCTTACGCCTAAATGGTTTTGTTTGTCTAACAACCACAGCCTGTAGAACCTCTTTTTTCTTAACACTCTTTCTTGGTTCTGCGCTTTGTACAGACAAAATAACCTTATCTCCTATGCGAGCATATCGTCTCTTTGAGCCGCCAAGTATCTTGAAAACACGTCCTATTTTGGCGCCTGAGTTGTCGGTTATTTTTACTAATGTCTGTGGTTGTATCATGTTTCTTTAAAAATTATTTGGAATCTATCACTATGAATCTTTTATCTTTAGATATAGGTTTTGATTCCTCTATCGTTACAACTTCACCTTCTTTGTGAGTATTATTCTCGTCGTGGGCTTTGTATTTTTTACTACTCTTAACAAACTTTTTGTATTTTGGATGTTGAACATACCTGTCCACCAAAACAGTAACAGTCTTGTCCATCTTGTCTGACACGACAGTTCCTTTTAGTGTTTTCTTTTTGTTTACTTTATCGGTCATAGTAATTATTTATCTACATTAAGCTTATTCCTCTTATTGATCTGGGTTAAAACACGAGCTATCTCTTTTTTTGTGTCTCTTCCCTCTTTAACATTTCGAGTTTTTGCGTGAGCTTGTGAAAAACGAAACTTCCTTAAAGACTCTTTACTGTCGTTAAGTTGTTTAAGAAGCTCTGTATCTGTTTTTTTGCTGTAATCAGTCATGTTTATGCTCTTTTAACTATCTTTGTTTTAACCGGAAGCTTTGTTCCTGCTTTTCTAAGCGCTTCTCTGGCAACCTTTTCTTCCACTCCATCCACTTCAAATAGCATTCTTCCGGGAAGCACTTCAACCTCAAAACCTTGTGGATCTCCTTTACCTTTACCCATACCCACCTCAGCGGCCTTTCTTGTATAAGGTCTGTCTGGGAAAATTCTTATCCAAACTTTGGCAAATTTACCAGAAGATCTTTTCAAAGCACGCCTTGAAGCCTCTATTTGATTTGCCTTTATCCTTCCATAGGCAACAGCCTTAATACCATAAGAACCGTAATCCACTGTTGTACCACGAGAAGCATTCCCGATTTTGTTTACATTCTGTCGGTTTCTTTGCCATTTTCTATGTTTTACCTTCTTTGGAAACAACATAATTATTCGTTATCAAAAACATCTCCCTTATAAATCCAAACCTTTATTCCGATCACACCATAAGGAAGCTTTGCTATACCCTTTGAGTAATCGATATCAGCCCTAAATGTCTGAAGAGGAATTCTTCCTTTCTTAATCTGTTCCTTTCGTGACATTTCAGCTCCACCAAGTCTTCCTGATAGTAAGATTCTAACTCCTTTAACATTTCGATTAGCCATAACCTTCTCGATTGTCTGTTTTAGAACCCTTCTGAAAGGAAGTCTTTTCTCTAGACCATCTCGAACCATTTGAGCCACTATACCAGCGTCTGATTCTGGTGAACGTATTTCTTCTACTTCTATTTTTATATTTTCAGCTCCAACTAACTTGTTTTTGCTAATAAATTTCTCAACATCTTTTTTTAGCTTGACCGCACCTTCTCCACTTCTCCCTATAATTAATCCTGGTCGTGATGTTTTAATAATAACCTTCATTATTTTTTCACTTCTCTCTACCTCTATTGAACTAACATGAAAAGTCCTAAGTTTCTTCTCCAAATATTCTCTTAGAAGAACGTCAGCTTTCAAAAACTCCTTATACTTTTCGCCCACACCAAACCACCTGGATTTCCATCCTCTAAGTATTCCTAGTCTATGTGAATATGGGTGTACTGTATGTGTCATGGTTATTTTTTATCAGTTTTTTTTGTTTTTGTTTCCTTCTTTACGACTTTATCTGTTGGTTTTTTTGTCGTTTCCTTTGTTTCCTTTTTACTATCAGTAACTTTTTTCTCTCCAAGCACAATGTCAACATGGCTTGTTCTTTTTCTTATTCTAAAAGCTCTACCCCGCGACATTGGAAGAACTCTATAAAGAGTTTTTCCTTCATTTACTTGAACATCTTTAATAAAAAGGTCATTTTTGTCCTTACCTGTGCTTGAGGCATTAGACACAGCTGACTCTATGAGCTTGGTAATGGTATGAGAAGCTCTTTTGGGTGTGTATTTTAGCTCTGAAAGCGCACGGTTTACACTCTTACCTCTTATAAGACCAGCTAGAAGTCTAACTTTTCTTGGTGATTGTCTATATTGTTTGAGTGTCGCTTTCATGATTATATAAATTTCTATTTATCTTATTTGGCAGCAGCTGCTTTTGCTGCTTTTGCAGCAGATATTTCAGCCTCCTTCTTTCGAATATCAAGTTCTTTTTGAATCTTACCCCCATGTCTATGAAAAGTACGTGTTGCAGCAAATTCACCAAGTCTGTGACCCACCATATCTTCTGATACAAGAACAGGAATATGATTTCTCCCATTGTGAACCCCAAAGGTAAACCCAACCATTTCAGGTGATATTTGACTTCTTCTTGACCAAGTTTTAATAACACCAGCTTCTGCCGGCTTCTTTCCACTTATCTTTTTGAGTAGTTTTTCGTCCACATATGGACCTTTTTTTAGTGATCTTGTCATAATTTCAAGTGAAGATTTTTAAAAATAAACGCTTACGTTTCTTTTTAAATAATCTGAGCGATGGAATTATATACTCGCTTCATACAATATTTCCTTTAACCTCTCGGTTTAACACAGAAACTAAGTATGCTGGCTTTATACCGCCAGATACATATCCCGCCTACAACTACTAAGACGTTGTGGCGACAAACCAAAAGGCTCATATCGAGCCTCTATTAAGCTTGGGGGTATATTATCAGAATATCTATAAGTGTCAACGATTTTGGGGCTAAGATAGGTTTATTTCGTATTTACTTGACAAACTCATATAATGTGTGGTATAGTATACATAGACAAGGTGAGATTGGGTTTATCAAGCATTTATCCAAGACTCACTACCTCCCTCACAAGACCGATGTACAGTCATGTCTAATTCAGATCGTCAGGCCCTCGAAGCCAGAGCCCGTCACAACTACCCGTTGCACTCGCACCATGCGAAATCGGAGCTCAGGCGGCCAACCCGCCAGGCAATCCGGAGTTCTGAAGTCGTTCACAGCGGAAGCTGGAACGACCGCAAGGACGACTCCTGGTCAGCGTTCGACAACGACAACGGCCGCTGGTAGTCCCGCCGGACACTTCCGGCAACAAAGCCCAGCACCTCCTAAAAAGGTTGCTGGGTTTTCTCTTGCCTATCTATTTATGGAAAAATAAAAACCCCCCGACTCATTCGAGCCGAGGGGTAGATGAATCACATCATTGCCCTAACACGGTAAAATAGGGTGAGTGATTCTTCTGGTTCTGGTTTCAACGGGAAGGTGCCCAGACCATGAAAGCTTTATATCACAACCAAAGCACTTGTCAAGTTAACTTTTTTAATATAAGATACAAATCTGTACTTTTACAGAGCATATTTTTGTTTTCAGGGAAGGCTTGGAAAGTGAAATATGCATCACAATAAAACACGGAGGTAGTATGGAAAAATCCATGCTAAAAACAGAGTCCACATTTAAAAGTGTGAGCGATGAGCTTGTATCATTTGCTGAAAACCAACAAAAATGGTCAGATCAAGATCTTGCTCATTTCCAGAGAATTATTCTGGAAAAGCTTGCTGCAGCCGAGAGTGATGTCTCAGCGATGCAGCGCCAGCTCGAAAATTCTCGAGAAATGGCAAGCGGCGACAGCGCTTACAGCTTCCACATGGCTGATGCGGGCACGGACGCCATGGAGCGTGAGAAGAAATATCTCATGCTTGCGCGCCAGAAAAAACACATCGGATACCTACGACGCGCGCTCGATAGAATCGAGCAAGGTGTCTACGGGATCTGTAAAGTGACTGGCCAAAAAATCCAGAAAGAACGGCTTGAAGCTGTTCCCCACACGCAGATCTCTATCGAGGCCAAGCGTAAGCAGGTCGTTCCCAAAAACAACGGCCGCAGACACTAGCTTAAATATTGGTTAGTGTAGAAAAACCCTCCCCTAAACACCCACGCCGGCTTGCCTTGCAAGTCCGGCGTTTAATCTTTCTTATACTACAAAAAAAATAAAACCCCTTTCGGGGGTTTTATTAAAATCTTTGATTTTTATCAAGCTGCTTCTATCGTTTCTTACCAACCTTTCTCCTCTTAACAATAAGCTTATTCGAATATTTCTTTGGTGTTCGTGTTCGTTGTCCTTTACCGGCTGGTTTGCCCCACTTAGTCTTGGCTTTTCTCATACCACGCCCAGACTTACCTTCACCTCCACCATATGGGTGGTCTACTGGATTCATGGCAGAACCACGAACTGTTGGGCGCTTACCCATCCATCTTGATCGCCCTGCTTTACCTATGCTTACAAGCTTGTGCTCAGAATTTGTAACTTCACCTATAGAAGCCCACGCTTGTTCTCTAACTTTTCTTATTTCCTTTGATGGCATTTTCAAGTTTACATAACCGCCGTCTCGAGCTACAACTTCAGCATAATTTCCAGCCGCTCGCGCAATCTTAGCTCCGCCGAGAGGCTTGAACTCAATGTTGTATACAAATGTACCTATTGGCATTTTCTTCAAAGGCATTCTGTTTCCAGGCTTAAGCTCTGCTTCTTCAGAGAAAAGAATCTTACTCCCAACTTCTACTGATTTTGGTGCAAGAATATACCTTCTTTCTCCGTCTATAAATTTAATTAGAGCTATAAAACCCGTTCTATTTGGGTCGTACTCTATGGTTTCTACAGTAGCTGGAATATCCAATTTATTCATTTTGAAATCGATTTGTCGATATTTCCTCTTATGTCCACCTCCTCGGTGTCGCATTGTGATTCTTCCGTCGCTGTTTCTACCCACACCCCTCTTGAAACCTACGGTCAAACTCTTATGAGGGGCCTTTGCACCACTAAGAACTTTCTTGTACGAAGGTACAGTCATGTGACGTCTCGATGATGTTGTTGGTTTATACTTTTTCATATAAATAATTTAAATGTTTTACACAAATTCTATAGTGTCTCCTTTTTTTACATAAACGTAGGCTTTTTTACCCCCTGACTTAAAGCCTTTCTTACCTCTTCTTGTTACAATCGTCTTTCTTGGAACCCTTACTACATTAACCTTTAGAACCGTTACTCCGTATATAGTCTCTACCGCAGATTTGATTTCACTTTTGGTAACTGAAGACAACACATCGAAAGTGTATGTATTGTTGTCCATTTGTTTGTCAGTTGCCTTCTCTGTAATCCTAGGGTTGAGCAATGTTGACTCTATTTTTGAATTAGAAATCCTATTGGTAGATTTTTTAGAAACAGACTTTCTTATTTCTTTTTTAGGAGCCTTTTTAACCTCTTTCACATCTTTCACGTCTTTTTTGCTAGTCTCCTTAACAACAGAGGTATTGTTTGTCTCCTTAGTTTCTTTTTTTTCTTTTTTCTTGAATACTCCTGCCATAATTCTTATTTATTCTCTTGTTTAATTTTAGAAGTTAAAAACTCTAGCGACTTCTCAGGATTAGCTATGATCAAATACTTATTGTTCATTAAATCCATTGCATTAAGGTTTCTTACTTCGTCTACCTCTATATTCCCAAAATTAGCAAAACTTCGTGCTGTATTTTCTTCTTTCTCACCCGTTGCTATAAACACCGCATTATTTCTCTTAGTTGCAACGCCTTCAAATCCTTTAATTCCAGATAATTTTACTAAAACATCCTTAGCTGCGCTTGTTTTTGGCTCAGTAAAACTAAATCCATCAACAAACATTACCTCTCCTTCTTCAAACTTCTTAGACAATACTGAGAAAAGTGCCTTTGCACGCATCTTTTTATTAGCTTTTTTACCAAACAGTCTTTGCTTTAGGGGTCCGAAAGTTACACCTCCACCAATCCACAGAGGTGAGCGTCTTGATCCGTGTCGCGCTCTTCCTGTTCCCTTCTGTCTCCAAGGTTTTCTACCTCCACCTCTAACGTCAGACCTATCTTTTGTGTGCGCAACAACTGTTCTCGCATTAGCTTGCATAGAAACAACAACTTGGTGGACCAACTCTGGATTCCAACGTGCATCAAAAATATCCCCTGGAAGATCTATTTTTCCTTTTTCTGACCCGTCTATTTTGTAAACTGTTGCTTTCATAATGATTCAAAAAATATTTATACAGAAACTATCTCAACAAGCGTTCCTCTCTTACCAGGAATCGCTCCTTTTATGTATATCAAGCCAGCTTCTTGGTCTATTTTCATAACCTTAAGATTCTTAACAGTAACTCTGTCTGAACCCATTCGGCCCCCCATCCGTGTACCTTTAAGAACTCTCTGTGGACCAGTCGCTCCAATAGAACCAGGCTCCCTTTCTGAGTGTTTTTGACCATGACTTCTTCGTCCCCCATGGAAACCATGTCGCTTAACAACACCCTGAAAGCCTTTTCCTTTTGAAATTGCACTGACCTGAACAACGTCACCTTCAGTAATCGCGTCTATATTTATTTCATCACCTACTTTCATATCTGTAACCTCTGTTTTGAACTCTTTTAGTGTTCTGAAAGTTTCTTTTCCTTGATGACCTTTCATTGCTTTATTTAAAAGTTTTTCTCTTTTTATTCCATGACCAACCTGCACCGCATCATATCCATCAACTTCTTTTGTCTTTACTTGAACTATTTTTATAGGAGATACAGAAAGAGCTGTGACAGGATGAGCTTGTCCGTCATCAGTATACACCTGAGTCATTTCTTCTTTTGTGCCCAATAAAAATTTCATAAAAAAATACGGCCCAGGACAAGGCCGCAATAGCTCTCTGTCCAGTGGTCCGACACTGCTGTGTCGTACGTGGCTCATATGTAGGGAGTACTATACACCATGTTTATAAGATTGCAATACATTTTTATGTATTTGTTATACTAAAGCCAAATGGACACAAAATTTTTCATCGTAGTTGTTTCTATATTTTTTCTTTTATTCTTTTTTATTAAGTATAAGAAAAAGATCGGTCAAGAACTAATTATTGCTTTTCTTTTTGCTCTATTTATCACATCTTATGTTGAATACATTTATAAAGGGATCAATTTAACAATCGGAACAATTAACATATTCCCTCTTGTGGGTTGGACAGCTGGTTTGGTTTTACTTAGAGAAATATACGAAAAAATTCACATTAAATACAAAATAGTATATGTTTCAATATTGTATTTAATTTTAATCATTTCCGTTGAATATATTGGATACCATACATTAGGCATACAATTAGATTCTAATTATCCAGGTGTATTTGGTTTGGATGTAATACACACACCTCCATTCCAACAAGTTTTTTATCTAACAGCAGGACCTATTTATCTATTAGTGACAGATTATCTACAGGTTAAGTAAGATGCCGGTCTTTTTAATTTAAGAAGAAATATAAAAACCCCTTTCGGGGTTTTTATACAAAGTGTAGCTTTTTATCAAGCTGCTTTTACATCATCTTTACATCAATATTGACTCCAGATGGTAGTGACAAGCTTGTTAGAGCATCAATTATCTTAGGTGCGGGGTTTACTATATCAATCAATCTTTTGTGAGTTCGCATTTCAAACTGTTCTCGCGCGTCCTTGTGGACGAAAGTTGAGCGATTCACTGTGTGTTTCTTGATCTCTGTAGGAAGCGGTATTGGCCCTTTCACTTCTGCGTTAAAGCGAAGTGCGGTATCCATTATTTGCTTCACAGAAGCATCAAGAATCTTATGATCATATGCACGAACCCTCATTCTAAGCATTTGTGTTACTTCGGTTTTTTTTGTGCTTTTAGTAGCCATCAATGTTTATTATGCAACAACCTTAGTAACAACTCCAGCTCCAACAGTTTTACCTCCCTCTCGTATAGCAAATCTTTGCTTTTCTTCAAGAGCAACTGGAGCTATCAGCTTAACCTTAAAGGTAACAGTATCTCCAGGCATAACCATCTCTACTCCTTCTGCTAGAGTCACGTCACCCGTAACGTCGGTTGTTCTGATGTAGAACTGAGGCTTATAACCTGAGAAGAAAGGTGTGTGTCGTCCTCCTTCTTCTTTTGAAAGAATATATACTTCAGCTTCAAATTCTGTATGTGGTGTTACTGAGCCTGTTTTTGCAAGAACCTGACCTCGGGTCACATCTTCTTTCTTGATTCCTCTCAAAAGAATTCCTGCGTTGTCTCCGGCCATACCTTCTTGAAGTTGCTTGTTAAACATCTCTACTCCAGTAACTGTAGTTTTGAATGTGTCCTTAATACCGATTATCTCGATTTCTTCACCAACCTTAACAACCCCTCGCTCGATTCGTCCTGTAACCACAGTTCCTCGCCCTTCGATTGAGAACACATCCTCAATAGGCATTAGAAATGGTTTATCTGTCTCTCGAACTGGTGTTGGAATGTATTCATCGATTGCTTTTGCAAGCTCTACAATCTTGCCCGCCCATTCATCACTAGTATCTTTTGCATCAAGTGCTTTAAGAGCTGAACCTCTTATGATAGGAGCGTTCTCTCCATCGTATTCATATTTTGTAAGAAGTTCTCGAATCTCTTCCTCAACAAGATCAACCAACTCAGCGTCATCAACCATATCTGTTTTGTTGATGAACACTATAATTTTAGGAACACCAACTTGTCGTGCAAGCAAGATGTGCTCTCTTGTTTGTGGCATAAGACCATCGCTGGCTGCAACAACCAAAACAGCGCCGTCCATCTGTGCGGCTCCTGTGATCATGTTTTTAATATAGTCTGCGTGACCTGGCGCATCAACGTGTGCGTAGTGTCGAGCAGGTGTTTCGTACTCAACGTGAGCAAGGGCGATTGTGATACCCCTTGCCTTCTCCTCTGGAGCGTTGTCGATAGAATCAACACCCTTGCTTTGAGAAGAATATCCATCGCCAGCCATTCCAAGTACATGAAGAATAGCGGCTGTAAGTGTGGTCTTTCCGTGGTCAACGTGTCCTATTGTACCTACGTTAACGTGCGGCTTAGACCTATCAAATGCTTCTGCCATGATATTTCTATAATAAATTATTAATAAGGCGCACGTAACGACAAGCGAAGGCGCGAGAGATGCCTCGTGTGTCGTTGCGTGAATTGTCATACACCTCTTAGGTGAGCTATTTTTAGTCTATATAATTAGTTTATATAATTACAGAATAAAAAGGCGCACCAATCTGTGTACGTTTGAGTATCCTAGCACAAAACCCCTAACGGTCAAGCTGTATGGTAGAAAAAATGAGTGTATATCCTGTGGAAATCTAAAACCACCGAAAAACCAAAAACCGTAGACTCGGGGTCTACGGTTTTTGAAAAAATTTACTCTCTATATTATTTGTGAGACATTTCTCTCTTCAATGTGTCCAAATAGTCCGCAGCTGCTTTCTGTCCCCCCAGTCCGAACGATAGCCCGAACGCTAGAGCCATTGCAATCACTACACCAGTAAACAATGTCTGGATGAAAGCGGAAGCAACTCCCAATTGGAACAATGCCGCAAGTCCTGCAAATACCCATATTGCCCAACGTGTTAGAGTACCAAGGAAATTAGCAGACTTCATGTGAGCAGCTCTAGCAGAGCCAACCACAAGATTTTGCATTGCCTCAGCAATAACAACGGCAACAAGCATTATAAGAACAGCGACTATTACCCTAGGAAGGAATAGAAGCACTACTTGCTGTAAGAATACATTTACTTGGCTCAAGCCAAGAACGTCGAGTGATGCGACAAGAAATACTACGATTACAAACCATTTTACAAGCTCACCTAAAAAGGCACCTGAATCCAGTTTGAACCCAGCTCTTGAAACAGCCGACTCTAAACCAGCGCTCCTTAGAGCATTATCAAGCTTCATTGCTTGCATAATTTGTGCTACGGCTTTGCCTAAAACGGATCCAATTATCCAACCTAGGATAAATATCACCAAGGCAACCACAAATTCAGGTATGAAATCTACTATTCCGAGCCATAAATCTTGGAATGATTTTGTTAGCACATCACCCCATGTGTTGATCAACATAATTTATGTATATTAAACGTATAATGTATAAAGCACGACCATACTTTTGACTGTATTGTCAGTGTATGAGCATATAATATCACTTAATAGAGGGCTCAATATAAATTTTCTGTGGATAAAAACTTACGTCAAACAAAAAAGCCCTTGTGTTGGGCTTTTTACAATTAAATTCCTATCTTATCTAATAGAATTTCGTGAGGATACTCTAAAACATCTCTAATCAATTTGTCGTATACGTTCATTCTATACATAAATTCTTCCGTACTAAACACTGCATATTGGAGCTCTTTACCTATCTCAGCTTCGAGATTTCTAACAGCCTTATCAAGAGTGCCGGCCTTAACTTTGTCTCCCACAATAAGCATATCCAGCCTGGAATCAGGATTTTGTATAAAAACACCAGCTGTTACAACAAGTTTCAATTTACCGGTGTGCTTTATTCTATACAAAATATCACTTTGGTTTGCCGGTCTTCCTTGTATTAATAGATTAAAAAGACTTTTGTAATACGGAAAGTTTGGATTTATTATCCACCCCTTGGCTTTTTGTTTTATAACAACCTTCTTCCCTCTTTGTTTTCTTTCTTCTTCTTTTACAAACACCTTAGACCGCACAAGGCCTATACTTTTTAGTGTATTAATAATACCCCTTGAGGTGTTTATTGGTACACGCGCCTTCTCTGATACCATTTTGTTATCATAAGGTGTGTTTGGATTAGACAAAAAAAGCCTCATAATACGAACCTTTGCTGCGCTGCCAAACAATTTAGCTAGAATCTCCATATAAAATGAGTATACAGAAGCTGTATTTCTATAGGTAGTAGACAAAAACCTCTCACCGTGACTTGGTAAGAGGTCTTTGTTTGTTTTGACTTTAATCTAATTAGGAAAGTTCAATTGTACCTCCCGCTTCTTCGACTGCTGTCTTAAGAGCTTCTGCGTCTTCTTTTGGCATCTTCTCCTTCAACATTGTTGGAGCAGCTTCTACTAAGTCTTTTGCTTCTTTAAGACCAAGTCCCAAAGAAGCCTTTACTGCTTTGATAACTCCAATCTTTGATTCACCAAAGCTCTTTAGTTCTGCGTTAAACTCAGTTTTCTCTTCTGCGGCTTCCGCAGCTGGTCCGGCAACAGCCATAGCTGCAGCTGAAACGCCAAACTTCTTCTCAAGAACTTTCACGAGTTCGTGTAATTGAAGCACTGACATACCTTCTATTTCAGCAACAATCTTTTCAAACTCCTTAGGAACCTCTACTTCTTCTGTTTCCTCTGGAGCAACTTCAGCTTTCTCCTCGGCCGGTGCGACCTCCTCCTTAGCAGCTTCTTCTGGAGCAGCCGCCTCTTCAACAACCTCTTCGGCTGTTTCCTCTACCTGTTCTTCAGGCTTTTTTACTTCATCAGTCATGTTAATTGTCTTTACTATCAGCTATCGCTGCGACCACTCGAGCGAAACCGCTAATAGGTGAATTAATAATCTGCACAAATTGTCCTCGCAGTACATGAAGTGAAGGAATCTT
>JBFIIZ010000017.1:0-11588 GCA_041601015.1 Minisyncoccia bacterium
CTGGCGGACCATAAAAAAGTATGTGTTCGGGGGTATGACCCCTCTGTTGAGCCGCTGTGAGTAAAATCTTAAGGTTTTCTTTGATAGTGTTTTGTCCAACATACTCTTGCCACTTTTCAGGTCTTAAAGTTGAATCCAAAGAAACCTTTTCTTGTGGCTCTTTCTCTATATTTAGGTCTTTTGTTGAGGGTGTTGACATTGTTTATATTTTATGCTAAACTTTTGGAAAATTCAAATAAGACATCATAAATGTGCCTTGTTTGAAAATCGCTTTACAATCGAACACATAAACCTCTAAGTGATATTTATTTTCTCGAGGACGTACTGGTGGCACAAGCTCTGCTTGTGTCTACTGTCGCTATCCTTAGAAAAATAATGTGCTATAGCTTCCGGGCTTTAGAATGACTTAGAGGTTTATGTGCTCGATTTTTTTATACAAAATCCTTTTTTCAAAACCCTAACTTTTTTGTATCTAGCTTCGATTATACATAGAGAAAAAATAAATCATATAGAAAACTCCAATAGAATATTTTGCTTGTACACTGTCAAATCTAATGTTTTGATTTTAAAAAACACCCACCTGGGTGTTTTTTTTAAATATCCATATCTATGATTCGTTTCTACTCTTCCAGGGCTGTATCTCCCTCGAGCATTTTAAGTAAACCGTCCTCTTTTATGCTCATAATATTTTGTTTTTTTGCTTTCTCAACAATCTCACGCTCTCCAGGAGAGTCTTTTAAGAAACTTTCCATCTCGTCATCAACAACAATACCCTCAAAAACACCAATCCTTCCTTTATAACCACCACCTTCTTGTGTTCTACACTCTTCTTTAACTCGCCAAGCTCTTGTTGGGTCTACCGCACCTATGTTTATGCCTTTATTTTGTAGGCTTTCCATCGCTGATTTTATAAAAACTTTTTCTTTCTCATCAAAAACAACTTCTTCCTTACAGTCCGGTCTAATCTTTCTTATCAGCCTTTGCGCCATAGACAAATGAACAGCAGAACCGATTGTTTTTGGGTTGACTCCAAGATCTACAAGCCTAGGAAATGTTCCCGCCGCATTGTTTGTGTGTAGTGTAGAGAGAACAATATGTCCTGTAAGGGCTGCATTTATTGCAACTTCTGCCGTTTCTCTGTCTCTAATCTCACCAACCATTATTACATCCGGATCCTGTCTAAGGGCTGCACGTAGCCCTGAAAGGAAAGTGTAGTTTTTTGATTTATCTACTTGAGTCTGTGTTATTCCAGGTACATGATATTCAATAGGGTCTTCTATCGTGATTATTTTTATACCAGGTTTGTAAACATATTTTAGGAAAGCATAAAGAGCGGTTGTTTTACCAGAACCAGTGGGTCCCGTGTTTAAAATCATACCGTTTGGTTTGTTTAACTCTTTTTTTACAATTTTTAATATAGACTCGTGCATTCCAAGTTGATCCAAACTAAGAGCGATTGTGTCTGGGTTTAAAACTCTCATAACAATAGACTCTCCATAGTTTCCAGGAAGTGTTGAGGTGCGAATCTCTATCTCTGTTTCACCAACATGAATACTAAAACGCCCATCTTGTGCATTTTTTGTGATATTTAATTTCAAACCAGAAAGGAGTTTTACTCGGGAGAGTAAAAGTCGGTAAGTTTCTAAATCAAACTCAATAATTGGAATTAATATTCCATCTAATCTCATTCTAACGATAACTTTATTGTCTTGAGGTTCTGTGTGAACATCCGACGCTCCTAAAGATATAGCCCCCGCAAGAATAGTCTCAACAATTCTTGTCACTCTGTGACTTTTTTTCATTTCTAAGACACTCTGTATGATTTTTCTTACATCATCAGGTGTTTTTGTTTCTGACACAAACTTTTCTATCTCAGAGCTTGATATATCTAGAAGACCGGCGGTACTTTCAGTTGCAAAAGTTATGTCTGAATATCTACTCCACGCTTTTTCAAGACTAGCAAGAGAAACCATAAAAGGTGTAACTTTATAACCTTGTTCCTCAAGGGAAGTAATGATTTTTGTAGTAGTGTCTTTTTGTGGAGATCGTACTGCTAGACTTAATTTTTTACCCACTAAATCAAAACCAGCAACTTCAGACGTTCTTGCCACGTCTTCTTCTATTGTTTTGAGAGCGTCTGTGTCTATAGGTATACCCCTTAAATCTAAGTAAGTAATACCGTATTTTTCTGACAACATGCTCGCAAGACCTTCCTCTTCTTTTTCTCTAAGAGCTTTTATCTTTTTCTCTTGTTCGTCCTCTTGGAATTGTATAGCCATAATCTCTAATTTGAGGCTAATTATAAGCAAAGCTTGAAATTAGCTCATTCGGTCGAAATGACTGAGTAAACTCGCCATTTCTTCCTCACCGCAAATTATATCATTTAATAGACAGGTTTAAGTATATAAATAGGGAATATAACATAACCCCTTGACAAAGTTGTGTTGTGTGTGGTATAATATACATAGATGCTGAGATGTTACTTGTTATCGTCTCTAGCACCCCTTCACTCCTAAACAGGCCTAAAAAGCCGGAGAAAACCAATGAAAGCTCTCTTTAACTTCTTTATTCTCGTTCTGGTGTCAACACTCCTCACCGGCTGTGGCTTCCTAGAGGCCGTCGGTGACGAGATTCGAGACGATGTATACAACTGCATCGTCGTCTCGAACGACACAGCTCCTCAGTTCTTCCTAGAGTCATATACAGGACTCGACCGGGAGAAGAAGGCTTCTGCCTTCGGATCCGAGCATGAGCACAAATTTCTCGCAAACCAAGGTTATGGGTATACTCGGGTTGAAATCCGAGTCACTCTCTACACCCTGGAAAAAGGCGTGAGAACTAACGTTGTCAACGACGTCTTTCGAGAATCCTTCTCTTTCAACGAGAAGGGCTGCGAACTCGTAAGTCTCTCCCTTGAGGAGAGAGTGTCCTGGAACGGACAAAATACCACCACCCGCATTGTCATAGACAGAGGCGGCTGGTAAACCCCAATATTCCCGGCAAGGTGCTGGGGGTGAAGGGGAAGAGGCTTAAGCGCTCCGTGTGCTTAGGCCTCTTTTTTTGGTGTACAATAACCCTACTATGGCAGAGAGAGTTGACATAGAGGGCTTAGAAGCTCTAGCAAAGGGTTTTGTGGCCGCTAAGGAGCCATCTAAGAACAACGCTATTGTTGTGGGTCTTTATGGTGATCTGGGTTCTGGGAAAACTACATTTACTAAATTTATAGCAACCCATCTTGGTGTAGAAGAAACAGTAACGAGCCCAACTTTTGTAATAGAGAAAATATATAAACTGGATAATCAAAAGTTTAAAAACCTAATACATATAGACGCTTATAGATTAGAGTCAGGGAGGGAACTCGAATCTCTTGGTTGGAAGGAAATTTCTTCTAATCCAGAAAACTTAATATTGATTGAGTGGCCTGAGAGAGTAAAAGAAATACTTCCAGAAAACATTACGGAAATATATTTTAAATTTATAGACGAAAAAACAAGAGAAGTAGATATTTAATATATGAGTAAACAAAAAAACAAAAAATTAATACTTCTTGATGCTCATGCAATTTTACACAGAGCATATCATGCTCTTCCTGACTTCACTTCTTCAAGAGGTGAACCAACTGGAGCCCTTTATGGTCTTTCAACAATGCTTCTGAAGATAATAAAAGACTTAAAACCCGACTATATTGTTGCGGCATATGATTTACCCAAACCAACATATAGACATGAGATTTACGAAGACTATAAATCAGGCAGAGCAAAAACAGATGACTCTCTTATAGAACAAATAATAAGATCAAGAAGTGTGTTTGAGGCATTTTCTGTACCAATTTATGATAAGGAAGGTTTTGAGGCTGATGATATTCTCGGAACCATTGTTGAGCAAACAAAAAACAAAAACGAAATTGATGTTGTTATTGCTTCAGGTGATATGGATACACTACAACTTGTGGATAATAAAAAAGTACAAGTCTACACTCTGAAAAAAGGGATAAAAGAAACAATTGTTTATGATGAAGACGCGGTTAAAGAAAGATTTAATTTTGGCCCAGAACTTTTGCCAGACTACAAAGGTTTAAGAGGAGACCCTTCTGATAACATTAAAGGTATAAAAGGGATAGGGGAGAAAACAGCTACCACTCTAATATCTACATTTGGGACAATTGAAAATATGTACAAAGAATTGCGTAAAAATGAGGACAAATTTAAAGAAGTTGGTATAACACCTAGGATGATAGGTCTTCTAAAAGAGGGCGAAGAAGAGGCGTTATTTTCAAAATCACTAGCAACAATAAGACGAGATGCTCCCATTAAATTCACTCTTCCAAAAAAAGAATGGACAAATGAAGTAGACCCAGAAAGAATCTTGGAGCTTTTTGATGAGTTAACCTTCAGAACACTAGGGGAAAGAATTAAGGAGGTTTTCAAACTGGAGAACACAGACTCTGTGAGACAAACAAGTTTAAATGAAATTGGAGGAGAAGATATACCAGAACAAGATATAGAGAAGGTTGGAATAGCTCTATGGCTTTTGGATTCCACTATTTCAAACCCAACACTTGATGACATATTGAGATACGCAAAAACAAAAGACTTTGAAAAAGCAAAAGACAAAATTCTTGAGGAAATAAAAAAACAAAAACTTTTATTTGTTTATGAAGACATTGAACTTCCCCTTACACCCATACTAAAAGAAATGACGACTAAGGGTATTCTTGTAGATGTCGGTTTTTTGGGAGAATTGTCAAAAAAATATCATAAGGATCTAGCTGAAATTCAGAGTAAAATTTGGGAAATTGCTGGCATGGAATTTAATATGAAATCCCCAAAACAACTTGGTGAGATTTTATATGACAAACTTGGTATTAATACATCTAAAGTTAAAAAAACAGCAGGTGGTGCAAGGAGCACACGAGAATCGGAACTCTTAAAACTAAAAGATGAACACGAAATAGTATCTTTAATACTTGAATATAGAGAACTACAAAAACTACTCTCTACTTATATAGACGCAATACCGACACAGCTAGGAGAAGACGGTAGGCTTCATCCAACGTTTTTACAAACAGGAACAACAACAGGGAGACTTGCTTCACAAAACCCAAATGTTCAAAACATTCCTATACGCACAAAACTAGGTCGCGTAGTTAGAAATGCTTTTGTTTCTGAAAAAGGATTTGATCTTGTTGCTATTGATTACTCTCAAATAGAGTTAAGAATTGCGGCGATGTTGTCAGGGGATGAAAAACTTCTCGGAGCATTTCGTAGAGGGGATGATATTCATAAAGCTGTTGCTTCTGAGATATTTGATGTAGCACCAGAAGATGTAAACAAAGAACAAAGAATAAAAGCAAAAACTATAAACTTCGGAATTCTTTATGGAATGGGTGTGAATGCTTTAAAGAAAAATCTCAACTCTACATTAACTGAAGCAAAAGATTTCTATCAAAAATACTTCAGTGGGTTTGTTGGTTTGCATAAATATATTGAAAACTCTAAAAAAGAAGCAGCAAAAAAAGGCTATACAGAGACCTTTTTTGGAAGAAGAAGATATTTTGAGGGTATTACATCGCACATACCATTTGTAAGAGCCTCAGCTGAAAGGATGGCTATAAATGCACCAATACAAGGTACTCAAGCTGATGTTGTGAAGCTTGCTATGATAAAAATAAATAAATATATTAAAGATGAAAAGCTTGAGGGTTCGGTTAGAATGCTCCTGCAAGTCCACGACGAACTTGTTTTTGAGATTAAAAAAGATAAAACAAAAGAAGTTTCTATGAAAATAAAAGAAATTATGGAATCAGTGGTGGACAAAGAAGACACAGGAGGAATAACATTTATTGCCAACACCTCGGTCGGTGACAATTGGGGTGAGATGAAAGAACTAAATTAATATGCTCTATATACTTCACGGAAAAGACTTTAAAAAATCAAGAGCTAACCTAAAAAGACTCACAACAGCTCTACTTAAGAAGAGACCTGACTCTAATCTTTTTAAACTAGACGAAGAAACTTTTTCTGCTACAGGCTTAGAGGGGTTTGTTGGAGGTCAAGGTCTTTTTGAGCAAAAATATCTTGTTGTGTTAGATGGATGTTTGGCTAATAAAGATCATAAAGAAACAATCTTAGACTCATTGAAAGAAATAAAGGGTTCAGAAAACATATTTATTCTTATAGAAGAAAAAATTGATGCAAAAAGCCTGAAGAAACTTGAAAAATACTCAGAAAAGATACAGGTTTTTGAAAAAACAGAAACAGTAAAAGAAAACATGAAACTGTTTACTCTTACGGACGCTTTTGCGGCACGAGACAGAAAACTTTCTTGGGTTTTATATCAAAAAGCTTTAAACAATGGAAGCTCACCAGAAGAGATTCACTCTATGTTGTTGTGGCAGGTAAGAAGTATGGTTCTAACAAAACAAGAGAAAGACGCTAATGGCGCTGGGTTGAAACCATTTGTGTATAGTAAATCGAAAAGATTTTTATCTGGATACTCTGGCGATGAAATAAAAAAGACATATAAAAAGTTGGTCGGTATCTATCATGGCGCAAGGAGGGGGAGGTACAGTCTTGCTGATAGTTTGGAAAAAACAATTTTGGAGATATAAGCATCACTAGGAATCTCACTGCTCGGCTCCGCCCACTAGGAATTTCGATCGTTACACGATCAGTGCACCTTATCGATATTTCTTGCAGAAATACCTGATGAAGGTCTTCGAATCCTACTGAGGCGGTTAAATAGTAAAGCCCGAATGCTACGCATCCGGACTTAACTATTTAATGTCCGCCCACTAGGAATTTCTTCCATTACATGGACGGTACACCTTTCGTATCGTGCTCGCTTCGCTCCGCGCGATATACTCAAGGTCTTCGAATCCTAGACGCAAGCAAAGCAGTTTGCTTGCTTGGTCGGACAAGTAAAAAAGCACCTTTCGGTGCTATTTTTAATTGTCCGCCCACTAGGATTCGAACCTAGGACCTTCTCCTTAAAAGGGAGCTGCTCTACCAGCTGAGCTATGAGCGGATGTTTATATTCTATATTTTAAACTACACACCGTTCATTCCTGGACTGCTCGGACTTTATACCCGTCTAGGGTGAGCTAGCTATGAGCGGAAAATGTAGCCAAAACTATAACCCAAAAGACAAAAATAGTCTATTTTTATAGTGGTATATCAAATGCGTAAGCCCCTGCTCCTGTGAGTAATAAAGAAATCAAAATAGAGATTATAAGCGCATAAAACGGACTGTGAAAAGACGTCTCTATTTTTCCTGTTTTTTTAAGATAAACAGCTGTTAAGGTTAATAATAACAATACTAATGCAGAGGCTTGTGTGAAAAGCCCAATTACTAGAAATACACCACCAATCCACTCAACAAAACCAACCGTTTTTAAAACAGGAGTACTATTGTCTAGCTTTATTTTGTAAAAGCCATACTTGATAAAAAGGACACCAACCACAACCCTTAAAACGAAAGGAGCCAATAAAGCAAAGTCTAAAAAAGATGGAAAAATATTTAACATATGGTTAAGTATAAAGTATTAAGTATTATGTATAAAGTATGGAAAACAAGAAAAAAATAGTTGTGATTTTACACAACATAAGAAGTGTCCACAACACAGGCTCTGTTTTCAGAACAGCTGACGCTGTTGGTGTTGAGAAAATATATCTCACGGGGTATACACCTTCACCAAAAAACCGTTTTGGTACAGAAAGAGAGGATTTTAAAAAAGTCGCACTGGGTTCAGAAAACACAAATAAATGGGAGAAATGTGAAATCCTAGAAACAATAACCAAACTAAAAAAAGAGGGCCATTTTATAGTTGGAGTTGAACAGACAAAAGATTCTTTAGATTATAAATCTGTTCCAGCACAGAGCAAAACTACATTTATTTTTGGTAACGAGGTTGAAGGTATAGAAGAGGAAGTTTTATCTAAGTGTGATGCAATATCGGAAATAAAAATGTTAGGAACAAAAGAGTCACTGAACGTTTCAGTGACTGCTGGTGTTGTTCTTTTTGAGTATAGAGACAGGGTTTAGTAGGTTATAACGTCTACCACTAAATTGTTTGAGTCAACAAGCTCTATTACTTCCCGCTGTTCTCTCCAAAGCTCAACATCTCTTTTTAAATAAAGCCGCCACTCGTTACCATAGAAGTCGCTTTCGTTTTTGTGTTTGGTTGCGCACGCATTATAGTTTATTTCTTTGGTTACAAATTCTTGGCACTGTGTTTGCATCTGATATGGTATGTCTTTTGTGTTAATTTTACATAGACTTATTTTTTCTATGAAATCAATACAATCTGAATTGAATGCGTTCGGTCCTGACCCAAATGCATATTCTGGTGGTATTTCATCTTCTGCTCGTGGACATTTTCTAGGTAAAGAGGGTGAGAAATCTTGAAATTGTTCTAAGTACCCTGTGCAGAGATTTATTCTAAAAGACACTCCAATAGGTGAGCTTCCTGTTGATACATATATTTTATCTCCAGGTTGTGCGGAGATAGGAAACTCATTGTTTTCTCCACCTAGTCTTAATAAGTATGTAGCGTAAGGTATTGTTACTGAATTGCCGGAAATGGTGCTTCTGATCTTCCAACCCCCTATGTTTATAGACCCCGTAGCGTTTTTTGAAACATTTATAATCAAATATTCATCATCTACGTCTTCTCTTGAAGCTCGGGCTTTATTTAAGGTTACAAGACCTTCATAAGAAGAAACTGTCGGGTTTGTTGTAGGCAGGGTGGTTTCTGTACCACTCTGGTTTGTGTTAGTTGGGTTTGTATAAAATGTGTTTGTTTCCGTGCCGTCCGTGTTTGTTTCTGATGTATTTGTATATATGTTGTTGAAATTTGTGCTTAAGCCTTCTGTGTTGCTATCGACACTACTCTCTGTGTTTTTGTTGAGACTAAAATCAAGAACACTAAAAGTGGGAAAAATTCTTTTCTTATATGTACCACCTTCACCAATAGGATTTGGTTGGTGTATAAATGGGTCATAAGAAGATTCTCGGTCTGGTCCACCAGTAACAATCCAGACAAAGAATAATCCAATTAGTATTAATAAAAACCATTTTAAATCTCCCATATATTTATAAGTATAGAATAATTAATCTTCTTTTTGTAATCTAGAAAGCTCCTCTCTTACAACAGAGGCATCGTCCCACTCTAGTTTTGTGTTGTTTGCTCCCATAATGTATGGATCAGTTCCTTTACCTGTTATTAAAACAGCGTCTCCTGTGCTGGCCGATTTGAGAGCCTCTCTAATAGCCTCTCTTCTGTCTAATATGATTTGATACTTAGGTATTATTAGCGCTCGAGCCATTTCGTCCAAAATTTCCATAGGGTCTTCGTCGTAAGGATCTTCGTTTGTCAGTATTATTTGACTACAATGTTTCTCTGCTATTTTTGCCATCTCTTTTCTTTTCCACTTATCTCTTCCTCCTCCGGTGTTACCAAGAACACAAATCTTTTTTGAGTCTTGAAAAACCTCATAAACTTTTTCCAGAGAATCTGGTGTGTGTGCATAATCAACGACCACCTTGAAGTCTTGTCCGGAGTCTATGTATTCAAGGCGACCTCGTATTCCTTTAAAGTTACCGAGGGCTTTTTTAATTTTTGTATTAGATACACCAAAGTGTTTTACAGTAAAAGCCGCCGCTAAAAAATTGTAAACATTAAACTTTCCAGAAAGATGCGATTTCATGGATACATTATCAAAAGTGAGATCTATGCCGTTAGTGCCTAAACTATAAGGCTCTGCATCATTAATTTTGTATGGGTATTTTTTACTTACTCGTGTCTTTAAGAACTTCTCTCCTTCTATATCATCCGCATTTGCGATTATAGCCTTATTTTTCTTTCGAGATCTCTCAAGAAGTTTTGCCAACTTAAGCTTTGCTTGTAGGTATTTTTCATAAGAACCATGTGATTCTATGTGCTCTGGCGCAAGGTTTGTGAAAACTAAAGCATCAAGCGATATAAATCTATGTCTATGTTGTAACACACCTTGAGAGGTCATCTCTATAACCGCGTATTGACACCCTTCTTTTACAGCTCGTCTAAGAAACTTTTGCATAAAAAACCTACCAGGCATAGTCATTTTGTAATTATTATTTTCTGAAACACCTCCAATTTTAAATCTAAGTGTTCCCGAAAGAGCTGTTTTATAACCAGCTTCTTCTAGAAAAGCATTTACAAGCTCTGTTGTACTTGTTTTTCCTTTTGTGCCAGTGATACCGATCACAGTTATTTTTCTAGAAGGGAACCAATAAACTAAAACCCCAAGAATTGAAAGAGTTAAGTGGTATAAAGGAACAAGTGTTTTTAATAAACTTGTTGGTATAACCTTTTTTATTTTTATAAGAAAATTATCCATAAATTACGAACCCAATAACCTTAAAGCTTCTCTAACTCTGTCGCTTATACCAACAGTTTTTTTGGAAACCTGTTTTAAGGCTTCTCGGGAGTCTGCATGAGAGTAACCTAAAGCCTTTAATGCTTCAACTGCTTCTGTTTCATCTCTGAGGTTTGTGTCTTGTCCGTCAATTTCAAGTATTCCAATCTTATCTTTGAGTTCTAATACAATTTTTTCTGCACTTTTTTTACCTATACCAGAAACTTTTGTTAGGTAAGAAGTGTCACCAGAAGAGATTGCGTTATTTAAAGTGGAAACATCTACTACTGAAAGTATACCAATAGCACCCTTTGGGCCTATTCCAGAAATACTTATGAGTAGTTCGAAGAATTCTAATTCGTTTTTTGACAAAAACCCATAAAGGTCTAGTGCGTTTTCTCGTACCGCTAAATATGTCCACAGTTGCACAACTTCTTCTTTTACTAATTCTCCTAAAATCTGTGTTGAAGAATAGACCTTGTAACCAATACCAGAAACCTCAACAACTGCGTATTTTGCTGTTTTTTCTACAACCACACCTGTTATTCTTGATATCATGATTACAGTATACACGAGCTCAAGAATGGCTACGAGCCTTTCTATAATCTTCTAAAACGGACAAAAAAGGCCAAAAAAGGTATTGCATTTGATTTATCCTGTGGTATTGTACTGTCTACTTATGCCAATTACAGTATCAGCAAAAAAGACACTAAGAAGCTCCGAGAGGAAGCGTGTTTTTAATTTGAGAAGAAAGAGAGAAATGGCAGAGACTGTTAAGGCTGTAAAGGACCTTGTTTTAGAAAAAAAACAATCTGAAGCTAATAAGTTGCTACCAAAAGCATATAAAGCTATAGATAAAGCTCTAAAGAGCGGGATTATTAAGAAAAACACCGCAGCAAGAAAGAAGTCTAGGTTAAACGCTCTAATAAAAAAGATTAAATAAAAAACCGCCAAGGGCGGTTTTTTTGTGCTCCCGCCAAGATCGGCTACGCCTTATCTCTCCTTACAGGAGCTGTATAGGTTTCCTATTTTTTCAAAGCAAAGCTTATCAAAAATATAGGAGAACCTTTTCGATTCTCTAAACAAGCAAAGAAGTTTGCTTGTTTCGCTCGCACTTTGTGCTCCCGCCAAGAATCGAACTTGGATCGCCGGTTCCGCAAACCAGTATTCTATCCATTAAACTACGGGAGC
>JBFIIZ010000018.1:0-11546 GCA_041601015.1 Minisyncoccia bacterium
ACTCAAAATGAATGTCTCTCTCTAGGTTTTTAAGATATACCCTAAGTTCTTTACTTAAACCTTTTTCTATTACACCACGTGCTTCGTTTCTTGCGGCTTCTACCATCTTTAGGTTCTTCAAAGCTTCCATTGCAACGTCAGAGATACCCCATTGTTTTACTCCCACAAGTTGCCCAGCACCACGAAGCATTAAATCGTGTTCAGCTAACTCAAATCCAGAGCGCGCTTTGCTGAGCGCTCGTAATCTGTCGGCTGTGTTTTTATTAGCAGAATCTGTGAAAACATAACAGTAAGCTTGATGATTACTTCTTACTACACGCCCTCTAAGTTGGTGAAGCTGCGAGAGTCCAAATCTGTCTGCACCTTCTATGATTATCATCGTGCTATTTGGCACATTTACACCGACTTCAATTACAGATGTTGCACACAAAATATCTATTTTTTTGTCTAAGAAGTCTAACATCGCTTGCTCTTTTTCTTTTGGACGCATCTTCCCGTGTAGGGTTCCAATATTGTATTCAGGAAACACCTCCTTTTTTAATCTTTTTGCTTCTTCTTTAACAGATTTTAACTGTAGAGCTTTTTCTTTTTCTGGATCTGGTTCATCTATACGAGGACAAATGACGTAGAGCTGTCGTCCTTCTTTTAATCTCTCTCTTACATCCTCATAAATATCTTTGCGTCTATTGGGGGGAACTATTTCTGTGATGATTGGTTTTCGTCCTAAAGGCATTTGGTCAAGAAGAGTTAAGTCTAAGTCGCCATAAATAGTGAGCGCAAGAGTTCGCGGGATTGGTGTTGCTGTCATTGACAGTAGGTGAGGAAGAGGACCTCCATCTTTTCTTGTAAGTTTCTTTCTCTGGTTTATACCAAATCTATGTTGCTCATCGATGATTACATAAGCTAGGTTTTCAAATTGTACTGACTTAGATATGAGCGAATGAGTGCCTATTAACACCGCTATAACGCCTTCTTTTACCCACTTTAGGAGCTGTGTACGTGAAATATCAGTGTATCCCTTTGGGTCTACTTTAGAAGGGAATTTTCTGCAACCACTAGATGTGATTAAACCAATTTGTATGGGCATATGGCGAAAATATTCTATAAAAGATTCAAAGTGTTGTTTTGCTAGAATCTCTGTTGGTACCATATATGCGACTTGTAGATTGCCGAAGCTCTGCTCTTCTCCGTCTTCGTTTAGGGGTCTTGTTGTGACAACGGCGTGTGCAGTAGAAGCCGCTACTGCAGTTTTGCCTGAACCCACATCTCCTTCTAGAAGTCGTGACATTGCAATAGGTGTACTTACGTCTTTTACTATTTCATCAATAGCATTTTTCTGCGACTCGGTCGGCTCGAAAGGGAAGCGAGATATGAAGTTGTCCAAGTTCTTTTTGTCGGGCTTTACTATATATGAAGGTTCTTTTTCATAAGCTTTTTTTTCAAGTTGTTTTTCAAGTTGTATGAAAAACACCTCCTCAAACGCAAATCTTTTACGCGCAGCGTGTGAATGTGAACTTTTTTTAGGTGAATGCAACCAAATCATCGCAGTTTGGAGCTTGGGAAGGCTATATTTTTTCAAAATTTCTTCAGGTACTGGGTCAATCATGTCGTCAAGCATTTCTGTGGCAAATATTTTCTGAAGTGTGTGGTAAAACCATTTGGATGTGATGCCACGCCCCTCTGGGTACACAGGAATAGAAAAAGAATCAGAGATTTCTTTGTCTGTAAAAAGAGAATCACCAATATTTTTTGGAAGAGTGGGTAGAATTTCGTATTCAGGGTTTGTTATGTATAGTTTTTTATTTTTCTCGGAAACTTTGCCTTCCATTTTTATTAAGGTTCCTTCTGTGAGCATTTTTGCTATGTATGGTTGGTTGAACCAAGTGACCTGTATCTCCCCAGTATCATCAGAAAACACCCCTTCGGCCATAGTCATCTTGCTTCTGAATGCTTTTTTGGTTTTTAGTTTATCGATTTGTCCGTATAGGAGCGCGTGGTCTCCCTTTACAAGATCTTTAACAAACTTGATATCAGCTACTGTAATGTATCTAGATGGGAAGTGATAGAGTAGGTCACGAATTGTCAAAATACCCAGCTTTTTCAACGCTTTTTTTTGCTTCTCATTTATTCTGAAATGCTCAGTTAATTCATCCTTGGGTTGCATATCTTTGTTACTCATTGCTCTAATTATACATAATCCTTGATTGTTCAAAGCTCTGCTTTGAACAGTTATGTTAAAATAAGTTTTATGAGACTCGAGCTACCGGCTGTAGATGAATATTATCACCTGCTTGCCAGAGGAAATAACAAACAAAATATTTTTTTAGATGATGGCGACCATGTAAGATTCTTGTTTTATCTTTTGTTTTTTCAGTCTGATAATAATTTTGAAAACATAAGAAGACATGTTGAATATTTTCATAATAAAAAAGATTTTTGTATTACAAAAAACAAATTAGAGAAAATAGTTAAAGATAGATTTGTTGGTCTAATAAATTTTTGTGTTATGCCAAACCACTTTCACTTAACGGTGTTTAATAGCGAGGAGAAGGGGATATCTAGGTATATGCATAAAGTTCTTACTGCGTATACAAAGTATTTTAATACTAAATATAAGAAGGTTGGGCATGTGTTTCAGGGGCCATACAAGGCAGTTCATATAGAAGATGATATACAGCTCCAGTACTTATCTACATATATCCATAAAAATCCAAAGGAAATAAAAGGGGTGAATTATGAAACTTATCCTTGGTCTAGTTATTCTGACTATGTAAAGAAAAATCGATGGGGTGAATTACTAAAACCAGAAATTATTTTGGATTCATTTAAGTCTATAGAGGAATATAGAAAATTTATAAAAACAAGCGTCGCGAAAGAGGAGGTGGTTTAACAACTGTTCAAAGCAGAGCTTTGAACAGTTGGGGGGTGGGGATAAGTGTGGGGATAAAGGTTGCGTAAAATGTGGACAAATGGGGGTTTTTTATGTGTGATTGGCGTTGATTTGTTTTAAAATATAAGTATGAAAAAGAGAGGGAAACTGCCAATAGTACTGGGCGTTCTTTTGCTTGTATTTGTTGGTTTGGTGATATGGAGGATTCCATATGTTCAAGAACAAGAAAGGTCTCTTGAGGCTGTAAAATATATTGAGTCTAGAGCTCTTTCCATGAAAGATGTCGATGGCAACAGCTTACCTCCACCGCCTGACAGAGAGCTCAACGAAGCCACTATAGAGGGAGTGGATGCTAATGAGAATAATATAAGAGACGATGTAGAACTCGCTATATTTGAGCTTTATCCAGACTATGAAGATAGGAAAGTGAGGGCGGCTGAACTTCAGTATGCTATGGCAATGCAGATTTTTTTAACTAATGTGTTTACTGAAGAAACTTGGGTTGCGGCGTCTCAGCAGGAAGGGAGAGCTTTTGGTTGTATTTTTAACACATTACCTAAACTTACTCTTGAAGACGGACAAGAAAAAGCAACAGAAAATCATAACCTGTTAGTGCTTATGGAAGAAGAGGTGGAGGCGCTGGTTCTTAACACGCAAAAAAGAAAAGACTACTACATGTCTCTAAATAAGAATAATGCGACAACGCTTAAATCTTCTGATAAAGAGGATTGTGATTTAAATATATAATGACTTTGAAAAATAAAAACACAAAAAGTTTTTCGATCACTACGCTGGTCGTAGTTCTTTTTGTGGGTCTTTTCTTCCTTCCTGTAAGTACTGATGCAATAAGGTGCAATACTTATGATAGTACTGTTGTTTTTGTTAATGGTATTTTTACGGATGAAGGGAAGGCAAAAGAAAACAAGAAGGAGTTAGAAAGAAGTTACTCTTATTATTTTGATATAGATAATATTGAGTTTGCTTTAGCCCACAACCCGTCACACATTGCTGGATTAGGGGACCTGACTCAGACTTATTATCAAATAGTAGGTCAATCAATTTCAAGCTTTGATCTCCAGACAATGTTGATGCAACTACAAAAAGATGTTGCCACACAGAAAGTGCTTCTAGTGGGGCATTCTCAGGGAACTTTTTATACAAATGAAATATATGAATACTTAATAAAGAACGGCCTACCCGAGTCCGCTGTTTCTGTCTACAACATTGCGACTCCGGCCAACTATGTTGCGGGTAATGGAAGATATCTCACTTCTGCAAATGACAATCTTATAAACGAAGTTCGTATATGGGCAGCTGGATTAAACGCAAATCAACCACTTGAAGCAAATGCCTTGATCCCTCTGTCTTCCTCAGAAAGCTCTCTGTGGAGTGGTCATTCATTCAGGGAAGAATATTTAGCCGGCGCATCTGTACAAATAGTCTCTGATATAAACAAAGCTATAGAATCACTAAAATCTAGAGACACAGTTGTAAACCCTGGAGGGTGTTTCAATTCGCCAAAAAAGAATCTTTCATATAGACTCAAACAAGGAAGTTTTGCAGTTCTTGATAATAGCGCAGATATAGTTCTTCACGGAGGAAAAGCGGTAAAGAAAAGCGCTATCGCCACAACAAAAACAATCACAAAAGCACTTGCAGGCGTGGCGGAGGCTGTTGACGACGTCTTTACAACCACTATAGAAAACACTGCTTATAAGAATAATCGTTCCAAAGTAAGTTTTGATAATTTTGGTGCAAGCGCGATTAATTCGACCAGAGAAAAAGAAGAACCAGTCATAGAGGAAGTTGTGACGGAGCCAGAACCTGTTGTGGAGCGCGTTGCGTATACTCCTCCGTCAGCACCAGCACCAGAACCTGTAATAGAGGAGGTGGTTGTTGTTCCATCTATTCCTGAAGCAACACCAGAGCCTGTAATTGATGAAGCTGTGATAGAAGATGTTGTGGTAGAAACAGAAACTCCTTCTGTTTCAGAACCTTCAGAAATTCGCTTTCAAGACACGCTATATGCAATTCCAGAAATCGCCAAAGGTAAAGGAGGAGGTGGTGGCGGAGGTGGCGGAGGTGGTGCTCCAGCTGCAGATACGACAGCTCCTGATTCTCCAGTGATTACAGCCCCTTCTGATTTTTCTGTTGCGTTTAGTACGACCACACTTTCTTTTTCTGGAACAGCAGAAGCTGATTCAACTATCAACCTTGCTTATACAAGTGTAGATGAGAGCGTTACCACCGATGGAGACGGAAATTGGGTATTTTCTTCATTGCTTTTTGCACAAGGTACTACGACAGTTTCTTTGACTGCGACTGATTCTAGTTCAAACACTTCTAGTGCAACTACTGTTGATGTGGGTGTGGACACCCTTCCTGATGCTCCTGTAATCACAACCCCAACATCAGACCAATCGTTTGCAACAACAAGCATTACATTTATTGGCACAGCTACTTCATCAATAGAAGTCTTAAACGACTTTGATACCTCAACAACAACCTCTGACGGTAGTGGAAACTGGGTTTTTGATTTGAGTGGTTTTCCAGAAGGCACAACAACTGTGGGATTTTCTGTAACAGATATTTATGGCATGACTTCTTCTACGAGCACTGTGGATGTATATGTAGACACTACCGCACCAACACTAAACACATTTTCGGTATTGGAATGTGATTATTCTCTAAACTCAAGTTCTTGTTTGGCCGGAGGCTCACCAATAAACTTATCCTGGAGCTCTTCTGATACTGACATTTCATACTACTCAATCGTACAAGACGGGGTTGTGGTTGCCACTACCACAGATACATCCACCACGCTTTCATTAACTGACGCTACGTACTCTATAGAAGTTGCCGTATATGACGCATTAGGCAATGGAGCGACTTCGACCGCACAATCTGTAGAAATAGATTCAAGGCCAATTGTTATAAATGAAATAGCATGGGCTGGTACACAAGCAAACGCTGACGATGAATGGATAGAGTTATACAACACACGAAGTGATACAGTTGAACTTTCAAATGTAGTCATATTGGCAAGTGATGGCTCTCCCTACATAACTCTCTCAGGCACTGTTGCAGCAAATTCGTATTACTTAATAGAACGAGATGACTCAACTGCGACAAGTGAATCTGAAGATATGACACCTGCTTTTGGTGATATTTCAAACACAGGTGAAGTATTAACACTCGTGCATGTAATAGGAACCACAGCTACAACCACACTTGATGAAACTCCTTCACTTGCCGATTGTTCTGGTGCTTGGTGTGGAGGTGAAGCAAGTACTACGCCGATTTCTATGGAAAGAATCAATTCGTCAGTATCAGGTGCGGTTGCAAGTAACTGGTCTTCTAATGATACTTATGCGAAAAATGGCACAGACGCAGATTCGAATATAATAAACGGAACACCTAAGTCTAGAAATAGTGTAAGCATAAATGATATAGGGTATTACTGTGATCCTTATACTTCTACATATACTGAGGGTGGTTACTATACACCTACAAGTGGTACTTGTTATTATGAATCAGCCTCTTTTCCTTCTGGCATGAAGAGGTATGGAGGTGTATATAAAGGCACGATGGCTAGTTCAACTATAGTTGTAGATAGCTATCTTAGAACGGGCGATACATGGACCGTGTACGGAGACGATCTGTCTCTTTCTTCACCAGCACAAGGAGATCAATACTTTACGGCTATATACGAAACAACAGGAAGTAACGCTCATCTCAATGAGTTTAGAGACTTTTTCCAGACCGGCTCAGCACCGCCAAGCCTTGACTACGGCATTATTCATTGGGTTTACGGGACGGCGCCATAATTGGTGTATAATGTAAAAAGGTCGTTAATTTGTTAGTTAATTAGTTTTATATCATGAAAGTAATAGACGAATTTAAAGAGTTTGCCGTAAAAGGAAACATGATAGATATGGCCATTGGTATCGTAATAGGTGCTTCTTTTGGTACTGTTATTAAATCTTTGGTTGATGACATCATGATGCCTGTTATAGGTAAGTTTACAGGTGGTGTAGATTTCTCTAACCTATTCTTTACTCTTGGAGAAGGGGAGTTTACAACTATTGCAGCCGCAAAAGAGGCTGGAGTAGCCACTCTAAACTACGGTTTATTTATAAATGCAATCGTGGCATTTCTTATTATTGCTTGGGTATTGTTTATGGTTATTAAGGCTATGAACAAGCTTAAGAAAGAAGAGCCAGCGCCAGATCCAACAGACAAAGATTGCCCACACTGTTTCTCAAGAATTTCCTTGAAAGCAACCAAGTGTGCGCATTGTACATCTCAGGTGTAAACTTGTTTTTAAAAAGCCCCCGAGTGGGGGCTTTTTTGTTTGGAGCACTACTTCTTTTTTTTACCTTACCTATCCATCACCAGACCTGGTTTTTTACTGGCCTCCTTTATCACTCTTTTTAGTGTAGGTAAATCAACATCATCTAATTTTTTGAATCTAATACAGCTTTTACCCACACTTACTTTCCCGAGCTTTTTAGCATATTTTTCTGCAACATATTGCCCATCTGATGTAGAACATATGTAGAGACTTATATAATTTTTCTGATTAGCAAGTGCAATTACAGGCCATTGCACAACCTCTTTTTTGTAGTTTTTATATGGAAAACTACCATATCCAATCATATTGTGAGCAAAATATGGTTTTAGTTTGGGGGCAGATTTTTTTATAAAATCATGAAGGAACGTAATTATTTCCTTACGATCAGCTGGAACCCCGGCAAGATATTCTCTAACCGTCTTTGCTTTTATAGACTTGAACATGTTCATAACTTTAGAATAACATGAAAGAATAAAGCCTAGAATGCTACCTATTCTAGTCTAATTATTTTTTGCACAGAGGGGGGGGAATTTCGATCTCTACGAGATCAGCGTGGAGGGATTCGGTCACAAGTCACTAAGTATATTTCTTCGCGAAGCTCGAAATCTACTAAGTGCTCGCGACCCCGACTCAGCGCTTCATCCTCCCCCGGAGGCGCACTTCCGTCTTTCGAATCCCAGACTCGAGTTATGAAAAATCAGTATCAAAAGATACTTATTTTTCATAATGCGGTGTGCTTTCGAAAAAATTCGAACTGATTTCGCCCAAAATTTGTAGGGCGGGCGGAATTCCCCCCAGACCCCCCTTCCGCCCGCCCGCAGAAGCGACCCTTTCGGATTGGACGATTTCAAGTTTTTGATTCCACTTTTATAATACTTTGAACTTTATTCGGTCTGGCAGCTATTAAATGACAAAAGATCACCCTATTGATCTTATGCTGGATCAGTAACGCACTGTTATACCGGGGGCAGTTAGCGTAAGCGCTGACTGCGCATCCAAATCATCAGTCAAGATTGAAAGTAAGAAAGCAGTCACATAGTGCTTAGTTACATTGAATGCGCCATCGTCATCCCATTCGGCCCTGATCTGGGGACAGCCAATAGGAATTGTCCAAGGAGCTGATTTACAGGAATTCGCATAGAACCAGTGGGTTGCGTCTTCTATAATCACATGATATTTCTTTTCACTGGCGACATTCTCAAATACGAAGGAGGTATGAAATTCTAAAGGAAGGAAATAGTCGTTTGTGCCCACCATAAGCAATAGTGGCACATCGAATGACTGTAATCCAGTACGGCCAAATTGTGCTGTGTAGCCTGGTGAAAGGGCAACCACTGCATCAACACGCGGGTCTTCAAAGGATGGCCACGTGCCTTCCGGAGGTGCGTCCAGGCCGGCGAGTTTGGCAATACGATCAACTTGAGGTAAATTCTCTGCGCACGCATCGTCTACATCATCATTGTACTCAGGATTTTGACAAAATAGCTCGTCGAACTCGTCGTAGTTCAATTGCGCCCCGCCAGCAGCCAGCGCTGTCCAACCGCCGAATGAAAATCCGGTCACTGCTATACGCTCGAGATCGATGACGCCAGATAGATGCCCAGTACCATCATTTACAGTTGTTGCGAAATCGATAACTCTAGTAATATCGTTTGGCCGATGAACAATGTAATCTATAGTGTCCTCAACTACTCGTTCACCTTCTTCATTTAGAGCCTCGAGTGAATCTCCATAGTGATTGAGAGCAAAAACAACAAAACCATGTGATGCAAGGTATTCCATTAAATATACCGACTCAAGTCGATATGTCTCATTACCATGCGAATAGACGACTAGTGGGAATGGTCCCTCTTCGACGGGCAAGACATCACTTAATGCATAACCGTATATGGGTAGGTCCTTTTCTCCAGTACTCCCCGGCGATTGGTAATAGGTTATTTTCTCACGTTTTTTGTCCGGGTTCTGGGCGGGGTACCATACAGTGATATCTAGTGGCCGGTCAGCATCCTCTACGACCAATTCTAATGTCCCAACTGGGTACAAACCGCGCGTACTGTAATTAGTACTATCGAAGCTGTGCTTGTCACTTCCTGAATAGTTGACTAACACGACAATTACGACAACAACTAAAACAATTAATATTAATGTGCCAACAATTATGCCATTTTGTTTAGGAAAATGTTTATCGGGGGTATTAATGTTTTTCATAGTTTTATTTGATTAATTCATCAATGCCAATTCCCAAACCGTCAGCAATTTTCATGACAGTCTGAATTGAGGGCTTGGTGATTACATTTGTTTCAATTTTGGTAAGTGTTGTATAGGGGAGGTCGGATTTCCTTGCCAATTGGTCCTGTGTTAAACCCCGTTTATTTCTAAGCTGTTTTATCTTGTCACCAATTGTTTCGTTATTGTTTTGACTTTTCATAGTTTCCTAACTGGCGGAGAGTGAGGGATTCGAACCCTCGGTACCGGTAAGGGTACACTTCCTTAGCAGGGAAGCCCATTCGACCGCTCTGGCAACTCTCCAAGTTTTTATATATTTTTACACAAAAGAACCACTTTTTTACACCAATTGTGAAGTAAAAATAACACATTTAGCTTTAATGAGCCATTGCAATTAGTATTACTTCTTTTGCCCCAGCCTCAAGTAGTATCTTACGAGCTTCTTTTAGTGTGCTTCCTGTGGTTACGACATCGTCGAGTAAAATAATTCTCTTATCCAAAAGCGCATGGTTATCTCTTACATCAAAAGAACCTAATACGTTTTTTTCACGCTCACCCCTGTTTAGTGTCTTTGTTTGGCTTTTTGTATTCTTTACTTTTTTCAAATCTTTATAATTGAAATCAAAATTATCATCAGATAAAACATCAAGCTCTTTCAGGATAAGTTCGCATTGGTTGTTTAGTCTTTGACCGAGATGTTCTTTTGATATTGGTATCGGTATAAAGACAAACCTTTCTGCAAAATCAAAACCAGACTCCTCGCTTACTATATCTAAGATGTAATCATTTAAAATCTCTGCATAGTATATAGCAATAAGACGTTTGTTCTTATATTTCAAAAGCCAAACACACCTTCTTACAAAAGGGTTTTTATATTCAAATAAATAAGTAATATTTTTGTATTCTCGTGGTCTTACTCCGCCAGATTTATTAATAAAATCAGCAAGACTAAGTCTCCCAAGCTTGTCCTCAAAGTCTGTTTGAGGAAATAAGATATCTAGTAATTTGTATATAAAATTCTGCATAATACACAGCAAGCTCTCTAGATAGTATCTTATACATAATATATACTACAAGTAAGATATGCCTAACTTTAAGGACAAAATTGGGAGTATATTTAGTGGTATGGGGCCTAAGGGTCAGAGCGTTCTTGGTGTTGATGTGTCTTCTTCATCAATCAAGATTGTGCAACTTAGAGCAAAAAAAGGTAGAGCTGTGTTAGAGACTTATGGAGAGCTCGCTTTGGGTCCATATGCAAAAGTAGACGCAGGACAAGCCACTAATTTACCACCCGAAACAATCGCTGAAGGTCTAAGGGACGTAGTGCGTGAAGCAAAAGTAACAACAAAAAGTTGTGGCGTTGCTATTCCACTTGCCTCAAGTCTAATAACTGTTATTGAGGTTCCTAAAATGGACCCCAAACAACTTGCGTCCGCTGTTCCTATAGAAGCAAGAAAATATATCCCAGTACCTATCTCAGATGTGCTATTAGACTGGAGTATAGTTCCCACAATAGGTTCCTCTAGTGAGGAAGACCAGAAAGAGAAGAAACTTAAAATTCTTATTGTTGCAATACACAAAGACACCATTGCAAAATATCAACAGGTTGTTCATCAGAGCGGTCTTGAAGCAACATTTTTTGAAATAGAAATATTTAGCACGATTAGGGCTATTTTAAACAGAGGAATAACTCCAGTAATGATTATTGATTTTGGTGTAAGCACTACCAAGCTCTATATTATAGAGGCTGGGATCGTTAGAAATTCACACACCATAAATAAAGGTTCACAAGACATTACAAGAGCTATTGCGAATTCTAGAGGAATAAGTCAAGACGAGGCAGAGGAAATCAAAAAAACAATAGGTTTATCAAATACAGAAGATGAAGCGAGTATGGGTGGTACAACCTCTTCAGTAATGGAGTATGTGTTCGCAGAAGCAAAAAGGGTAATGCTTGGGTATGAGACAAAGTTTCAAAGACCCGTCACAAAAGTAGTCTTTACTGGAGGAGGTTCTCTTTTGAAAGGACTGCCAGAGATTGCTTCAGCTAGATTTGATATAGAGGTAGAGATGGCG
>JBFIIZ010000019.1:0-10887 GCA_041601015.1 Minisyncoccia bacterium
ATAGTCGCCAATATTAATTGCATTTTCTTTAATGATGCTATTTTGAACTAGTATCTTATCTGCCCTTACTCTAGTAAATGCCTTATTGGTCAACACATCCCAACTCTTTGACGTTGTGATTGTTTTTATTCCACGCTTCTTAGCGTTTTTCAACAACCTTCCATCCTCATAAGAAAACATGTTCGGAGCAAATAAAACATCAGGCTTGTATTTAACAAATAAGTCACCTGCATAATCGTCTGGTATATAGTAATAAACAAATCTAAAGATACTTCTGATTGTCTTAGAGCGTCCCAACAAACCAATAAATTGCTCTATCTTGAACCTGAGATAGTTCTTGTGATTATTGTATGCATCCATTCTCCTCATAGTAATGGAGTACGTTGGTATCAGATTCCAGCCAAGCCAAAAATATAATCTCTCTGAAAAACAATTCGCATTAGGTAATCTCTCAATAATAGTGTTGCTTTTTTTGTACCTGTCATAGTCTCCTTTTAAAGCGCTTCTTATAAGAAGAACGACTCTATGACCAGAGTTCTCAAGCTCTCTTAAAACCCCTGATTGAAGGATGTTTTTCTCTGTATCGCCGTCATAGACTGATAAAAAAATAGTTTTCATATAATTATGCTCTTTTTAATATTTTATTTACTCTGTTTTTAATGGTTTTTATCATCATTTTGTCGTATTCGTCCACAGAAAGAATGTGTCTATACGATATTTCTAAACTTGGTACAAATTTCTTAATCCTAGAGTACCTTTGTGCTGCATATAGAATCATGTTAACCACAAACTCATAAGCAACACCCATAATACCAAACAGGATAATGAAGATCGGCATTAATACTAGGGTGATAGCCAATCTAAATATTGTAGAGAAAAAAGTGTCTTTTTGTTCTCGAAGCGCGTGGAATGTTGGGTTTAAAACAGTGAGGAAACTCCCCGGTATCAAGCCAATAAGCATCACCTTATAAAGAGGCAAAGATGCTATATACTTCGGAACAATAAAGGCAACAATTGGAGGAAATACTAGAAAGGCTATCGTTCCTAAAGCAACGTATCCTATCGTTTGATATTTCACACCCTTATTAACAATGCGTGAGAATTTATCTTTTTGATTAACAAACTGAGGTATTACGGGTGCTATAACACTACTTATAGGAACTAAGGATGTTGTGTGGCCGTATAGACCCAGAGCAAGAGCAAAGAGTCCTGTTATTTCGGTACCCAACAAAAATTTGATTATCCAAAGGCGTGCACTTTTATTAAAGTTTGTTGTATAAGTAGACAACCAACTCCACTTGCCATGCTTAATAATAAAGTCCCATATAGAAAAGTTTTCACTATTTTTATAACCCTTTATTAATCTAATGGTTGGCAAAAAAGAGGGCGTCAGTATTAATATAGTCAAAGCCTGAGAAAACAACATTGCAAATAAAATACCTTCGATTCCTGCGTCAATTATAAAAATAGAAATAAGAACAAAAATTAGCTTGAAGAGTTCTTCAAAAAAAGAAACCAGAGACTGTTGGAAGTATTTAAGCTCATATCTCATCCCGATTATATAAGCGGTCCTAAAAGGTGCTAAAAGAAAGAAAAAAGAAACAATCCTCAGCAAGTGAGCATTATAAGAATAATAATTGTCTATTATCTCTGCGCCAAGAAAAAGAACCAGCCAAGTCAGTATCGATAAGGCAAGTTGTAAGAAAAAATAGTTTTTAAATATGCTCTTTACTTTCCCAAGCTGACCCTTACTTTTCTCTATACCCATATCTGCGATAACAACCGAATCAATGCCGGGCAATGTAATAAACCCAAACAAAGGAATAACAGAGAGAATCAAGACCAAAACCCCATATTCATGGACGTTAAAGGCTGTCAGGATAACAAAAGTAGAGCCCAAACCTATGAACTTCAAAATCACATTATTTGCCGAAAATAAAGCCGTTCCTTCCCCTATTATTCTAGTAAGCGATTTGCTCATATGTTTACAATAATAATACTATACAAACTCCCCAATTAGAGGCCTAATATAGCACACTAAATCCTTTAATAAAGCCATTTGTTTCTAAATAGTAAAACTCGCGTTAGTATTTTTAGCCACACTTGTTATACTCTTTTAGTGGAAAAAATAGAGTATAAAAGACTAAATGACAGAGCTAAGTTCCATTGGTGGAACATAGGAAGAAGAAGCATATTAGAAAAGTTTCTTAGAATAAACATTGGAAACAAAACTAACAACTTAGAAATACTAGACATAGGGTGTGGTGCCGGAGAAAACATAATGTTTTTAAATAAGTTTGGAAATGTCTCTGGTATAGACATTAGCGAAGAGGCTCTCAAATTTTCAAAAGACAAAGGGTATAGTAAGTTGATAATAGGTAATGCAGAAAAAGTTGAGGAGCCAGATTCTAGTTATGACATAGTGTCTCTTTTAGATGTTGTTGAGCATCTTGATGATGATGTCGCCGCACTTAATCATGCCTCTCGTGTATTAAAAAAAGATGGAACCCTTCTTCTTACGGTGCCTGCACACAAATGGCTTTGGTCAATGCACGACAAAGCACTCCATCACAGGAGACGTTATACAAACAAAGACCTCACAAAAAAGATCACAAATGCTGGATTTGAGATTCAAAAAATAAGCCACTTTGTAATGCCCGCCATACCATTTTTATTACTTAAAAAAATGATTCATTTTTTTAACACAAAAATACGTAAAAAATCCCATGAAGTTGATACATATGACGTAATACTTCCAAAAAAGTTAAATTCCATTTTAATACAGTGGTTGTCGTTTGAAAGGTTTTTGATGAAATATATCAGCCTACCTTTTGGTAGCTCTTTAATGGTTGTCGCAAACAAAAAATAATATGTTTAAAAAACTAATTTATAAAATCACAACATCACCTAAAATAAAATTTTCACTTTTTGGAGGAATACTTTTTAATATTTTTAACGAAAGAGATCGTATGATGTATAAAGCAATGAAATATGCTTTTGCGTCTAAGTTAGAAGGTGGTTATTTTGAGTTCGGATCACATTTGGGTAAATCTATGATTTCTGCATATCATTTGTCTAAGAGATTCATGCCCAACATAATTTTTTATGCATTCGACTCATTTGAGGGTTTGCCGGAAGAAAATTCTATGAAAGACGAAAGTAAATTCCAGCAATTTAAGTCAGGAGAGTTTACTTCAACTGAAGAGAGGTTTAGGTCTAATTTGAAAAAAAGTGGCGTTAATATGTCTAGGGTACACACATTTAAAGGTTGGTATCGTGACGTACTCAACAAAGAAACAATGGTGAAAATCAAAGACACGAAAGCCGCTGTTGTAAACATAGACTGCGACTTATACGAATCAACCGTTACGGCTCTAGATTTTCTTGTTCCATATCTACAAGACGGGACTTTAATATTATTTGATGATTGGTTTACTTATAGAGGAGATCCAGACAGAGGCGAGCAAAAAGCCTTTAAAGAATGGCTAGAAAGAAATCCAAACATAAAAACCACCCAATACCACAAATACGCATGGGCGGGCAACTCATTCATCATTCATTTAAAGAAAAACTAATCTACTATTCCAAAAAGTTTAAGATATTTTAGTTCGTTATAAACCCCTCTGTACTCAAATAAAACTTCGTGTTCTCCATCTGGTACATAAACAGCCATATATAAAGCATTTGCTTTATGTATATTTACTTCTTCTCCATCCATAAATGCGTGCCACCCAGGTAAGTAACTTTCGTTTAAAACAAACCACCTGCCCGCCTTTGTATAAACAGTGAACGAAAACTCTCCATTTCTTTCTTTAGTTTTCTCAAAAAAATCAGAAGAGTGCAACTTGTCTTCTGCACAAACACCATCACAATCAATGTAAGTCTCTCGAGTAAAGTTCGTATAATCATTTTCTATCAAATCAGAAAAGCCATAGTTCGATAGACTGATAACACTTTTCGGAAAATAATATCTTGGCAAAGCTTCTTTGTTTGAATACAGATACAGAGGTATTTCTTCTTTGGTTGCATACATTGTTTTTACATACTCTAGCCTCTTATCATCAATGCTCTTGCCTGAAACAAGATACTTACCAGAGGTCATGCTTAAAACACCAAAATTGTCTTTCAAAGAAACTTCTCTTTCTTCAGACAGCATTCCCCTGTTTTCATCTTGCGCACCCTCGTCACTACCCAAAAGGACAAGCATCTCCTTCATTTCGTTGGTTAGAAATACATCATATCCATCTACATACATTGCTCCTGAAAAAATACTCATATTAGGCTTACCAGAAGCAAATTGAAATTCTTTCACCAACTTCACCTCCTCATTATTAAGTTTAAATTTTGGCTCAATTAAGCCGTCAAATCCTTCATTTAAAAGAAAAGTATATGTTCTGTATTGAGAATCCATTACTACATCTTGGGCATAAACATTATTGTAGAAAAGATTATCTTTATCAAAACTCACTTGCCATAATGCAAGAAAAACTCCCAAAAATGTAAAAGCCATTACAGAAAAGGCATATATTCTAAACCTTTGCCAAGAAAGGTTTTTCCAAACATAGAAAAACATAAGTACGGACGCCAATGTAAGTGACAAATAAGCAAGAAGAAATGGAACATCACTAAAAGAAGTAAACTCTTTCCAAGCAAACACGGCTTTTTCTATAGCCGTGGAGTAATGCGTAGGGTCTTTAAGAAAACCAAAATTTCCATAAAGGACTTTTGAAAGGAACTTATCTATAAAATGAGAAAGTTTACTTAAAGTTTCTGCCCCAGCAAAGTTAAGAAATGTAACCCCCAGAGAAATTAGGGAGAAGAAGTACAAGTACACAGCGTATATTTTTTTCAAAACACCCGTAGGTCTATGTGTTTTAAGATAATCTAATCCATAAGCACCCAGTATAGCCAAAAACCATGCACCAAAAAACATCCACCTCATTGGAAACCTAAAGAGCCCATAAACCGGTAACTTGCTCATAAGATAAAAAATTGGTGAATACTTAACAGAAGCAATCAACGCAAAAACGAATAATCCAAAAATTGTATACATTTCTCTAGTGCGCTTTTCTAAAGATTCTTTCTTCTTTCTAAAAATCGCATAAAAAGAAGCAAGCGCTAGAAGGAAAAGTATAGCTCCTACATATAGAGGCTTTCGACCTCCAGTAACATAGGGGAAATATGAATAGTCAGGAAACAAAAGTAGTAACAAATCCCCCGGATCAAGCGTTATCAGTGTGGCTGAAGCATAGTCCAAAGCCTCACTTCGAATAGTCATATCAGAAAACGAAAGAGAAGGTAGTATCTGTGGCAAACCAATCAGAAAGCCCAGAGAGACTATTATCAACAAAGGTGACACTACGTTTATAGCAAATTTTTTAAGTGTCTTATCTCGCCCATCAATCCAAAAGAAATGTGCGAGCGCGTATAAACCAACTAAAGTAAGAGAGTAAAGAATAAATTGCGCATTACCCGCTATAAAGGCCCAACCAAGACCAACTCCTCCTAATATCGGCCACATCCACTTTCTTTTTTTATTCTCTAAGAAACTTTTATAAACATAGAAAAGAAAAGGCAATAAAAACAAAATGTTAGAAACCATCGTATTACCGATAAAGCGCCAGTGAAAAGCAAGTACGTGACCCATCCCAATGAGGCCTGAAGAGAGCCGTGAAATACCAAACTTCAAGCCCACAAGATAAGAGAACACTAAGGCGAGGATAATACCTATAGCAAGGCGTAAGTAGTAAGCGTCAAATGTTGGTAAAAATTTAAATAAAACTATATTCAATGGATCGAAGAACCCAGCAGATTGACTAAGGTATGTTGGAAATCCAGAAAATATGTGAGGGTTCCAAAGAAAAGATTCGCCAGACTTCAGCGCCTCCCCATAAAACTCAAAAACAGGTAGATAGTAATAAAGGTCGTCCGTATCTCCTGTAACAATCACCCTATCGCCAAACAAGCTTGGTGAGAGGGCCAAGACAACAATGAAAACAAAGAATATTATCATCCATATGTTTTTATTTTTCCAAGACATATTTCTTAAAACTATGTATAGCCAATACTGCCATAAAAATCATCAGACCAGAAACTGGCAATCTGTATCTAGCATTTGATACTGGCCCAGTCAAAAACGCAAAATAAAAGATGGTAGCCCCCAATAAAATAATCTGATATCTATATACACCTTTAAACTTTCCTAATAAAAGAATCACAACCAAGCCAAGTAGGGTTACTATAGACCAAAAAGCAAATCCTACTAGAAAAAGAAGTGGGCCTGCACTTCCAGAAGTAAGATAGTTTTTTATTTCAGAAAAATTTCCTTTTGTGATTAGAGTCGAAAAATTAATAGGTTTTGTATCCTCAACACCCAGCGTTCTTGTGATTTCTCTAAGGCCATCGGTTACAAAAAATGGCACAGTCTTTATCAAATGGAACTTTGCATATCCCCAAAAATCTTCCAGGAGAATGGTCTTAGCAAGAGTTGCGTGTACGTCTGATCTAGAAAGAGACAACACCTCTAAAAACTCCAAATCTTTATTGTCCTCATGCAAACCAAGAAGTCTCTGGTCTTTTATTTCTCCGTCACGATATCTCAAGAATTCTGGAATGTTGTAATAAATTAAGTTATACGAGCCGACAGAAGAAAGGGTGGCCGAATCAAATAAGCGTTTATTCCTTATTAACCAGGGAGAAATAACAGCCAAAAAGGTTAATATTATAATCAGTGAGCTTATAATTACCCTCTTATATTCCTTAAAACCTAGAACAACCAGTAAGAATATTGTTGCAAAAAGAGGAAGAAACATCGCGATTGGTCTTACCAAGGTCGCCAATCCTAGGAAAAACCCGCTTAACACAGCCATTTTTTTGCCTGTATTTTCAGGTATCTTTAGTAAAAACAGAAGAAACAAAAAGAAAAGCAGCGTGAAAAGAGAGTCCGTCAAAAGAGAGCTCGACAAAAAAAGTCTCGTTGGCTCAAACACAAAAATAATAGAAGATATGTATGCAACCTTCTCATTAATGTTTTTTGTCAACAAATACAGGAGAAGTGGTATAAACGAGTACAAAATTAATTGTATCAGTAATACTATTTGCCAATCACCAGTAAGGTGTATAAGGGGTAGCAAAAAAAATGAGTACCCCGGACTCCTAAAACTATCTGGAACAAAAGGCTCTACCGGTGAAAGAGAAAAAACACCATGTTCAATAATATTCAGAGTTGCAGTACGATAGGCGCTCGCATCCCCCGTCATTACAACAAACTCATCTGGGGATGAAAAATACGTAAGAAAGAAAAAATGCGCTATCAGCTGTACGAAAATAGCAAGAACAACAATAGTGGTCTCCTTTTTATACCGTTTAAAAAAGGATAGGTGGTTCATTTTACTTTTATGAGAGCCACTTATCAAAATCTCTCAAAAATTGAGTGATTACTTCTTCAGTTTTATAGTGACTAGCCATTTTTTTGAAAAACTTTGGAGGCACAGTAACAATGTGTGCCCCAGCTCTGCCTGAGTTCTTTATATCGCTCACGCTCCGCATACTACCTGCTATTATTTTAGTCTTCATATTATTCAATTCGAGAAGCCTTCTTGTCTCTCCGACAACATAAGAAGAATCAAAATCATCCTTTTCAAGATCTTTATCTTTTAAAAGCTGATTTCTTTCCTTTGTAAACTTTTTATCAACACCTCCATCTTTGATTCTTCCCCAAAAGAAGCTTATGTAGTCGGCGCCCGCATGAGCTGCCATCATGCCCTGAGTTACCGTCATACAAGCTGTACAGTTTACAGATACGCCCGACTTACTCAGGCTTCTTATTACCTCAAGTTCATCCCATCCGATTTGAACCTTTATGTTTATATTTTTATAATCAAACTGCTTAACAAACTTTTTTGCCTGTTTTATCATCTCATCAGTGTCAGTTGAAAAAACCTCTATACTAAGCGGTATATTCACTTTATATTTTTTGATAAGTTTTATTATTTTACCAATGTGCTTTTCAAAAGCGATTTGAGGCTCTTTCGCCAAAAGAGATGGGTTCGTTGTAATACCGGAAGCAAAACCTCTTTTCAAAGCCTCTTCTATATCTTGTAAATTGGCGCTATCTATAAAAATCTGCATATATTATTTATTATCTTTTTCTATTAAATTTATTGCCTCTTTTAAATCCTTTGCATATAAATCTGCTTCGACGTCAGAATTATATTCAGCCTTTATAAGTATTGTTCTTAAACCAAGAGATTCACCCGCCTGTATGTCGGTCAGAGAATCCCCTATCACATATGATTTGGAAAAATCTATAGACCATTTATGATCTGCCTGCTCAAACATACCGGTCTTTGGTTTTCTACAATTACATCCATCATCTCTCTTGTGAAAACACGCATAAAAATCATCAATTGGAAGCTTCATTAAACTACTTACTATTTTCTCATGTTCAGCCTTGGGAAGATGACCATAAGCAATGTCTGGCTGATTAGTAACAACAACCCTCAAGTATCCCAAATCTCCCATTTTCTCTAAAGCTTCATCAACTCCGTCGTTTAAAAGGAACTCATCATAAGAGAAAGGTGCTGTAATCGGAGCCTTTTTGCCAAAAACAAAAAAATCTTCCCCTCTATGTACTATTTTGTTGATAACCCCGTCGCGATCAAGAAAGATTGTTTTTCTTTTTGTATTCATCAATTTTCTCTTTTAACCCAAAAACAATAACGTGATGTATAACAACATGAAGACCTTCTACTATTGGTGTAGACTCTGCTTCCACAACAATACCAACGTCTGCCATCTTTGCCATAGGACCTCCATCAAAACCTGATAGAGCTATAACTTTACCACCGCTGTCTTTGATATATTGCAAACCTCTTAGTAAGTTCTGGGACCAATTCCCCGCAACATCTTCTCCACTACCTCCATGAACACTTATACCTATACCAACTCCGCCTTCTTCATAAAAAGTAGATAACTGACTAGAATATAAGTCCTCCCACCCCCAGTCATTTACTGTTGCGCTAACCATAGGGATATTGTCAACAAGTGCAAGAGCCTTTAAGCCCTTATCTGCAGGGTTTATGCATATAGTTTTTGCTAAATCAGAGGCAAGGTGAGTTGCTGTTGATGCAGAGCCACCATTTCCCATTATATATATCCATTTACCATCCTTCCAAGCGTTAAAAAGTATCTCTATTGATTCTTCTATTGCGTCACTATAATTCTCCTTTACGTGATTCAGGGCTTCTATTTTCTCCTCTAATGCTTTGTGCGAGTATGATGTTTTCATAATTAATCTTATTTTAGTGTTCCCTCTTTATACATTTTCTCATAAGTCTTGTCTAGCTTCTCTTTGAGCCCATCAAACTGACTCACCCATTTTATATAATCCCTAACAGAGTCTTGTAGTGAATACTGTGGCTTCCAGCCTAGGTTTTTTAGCTTATTGCTATTCATCAGAGAATATTTAGAATCTCCAACTCTATATCTACCCCCCATTTCTGGATTGAAATCAACCCCGGCCTCTTTAGACACCGTACTTGCTAGATCTATGATTTTTGTTCCCTCCCCAAGACCAACATTGAAGCTTTCAAAATTTGCTTTATCTTCTTTCAGTACAATCAGGTGAGCACTTGCTACATCTCTCACATCTATAAAATCTCTCATCTGACTTCCGTCTTCATTCATTCTAATAGGTTGACCACTTAAAGCATCAACAACAAAAGACCTCAAGGCTCCCGAATAAAAGTGTCGAAATGATTGATGCGGACCAAGAACAATGCTGTACCTCATAAGAACAACTGGTATGTTGTATCTTTTACCAAGGTTTTTTAACAAATGTTCACTCGCAAGCTTAGATATACCGTATGGAGTTTGTGGTATAAGTTCATCGTCTTCTTTTTGTAAAACTGGTTCAACATTAGTGCCGCATTCGGAACATTTTTGTTCCCACTCACCATTCTTTAGATCATCCTCTTTACGCACACTCGAAACAATCTCACCGTGAGTTTTACAATAACTCATTCCGTCTCCATAAACAGACTGTGACGATGCCGCCACAACTTTCTTAATATCCAATTTTTCTTCCTCTATTACCTCGAACAAAAGAGCAATACTTTCTATATTGGTCTTTATGTAGGTACTGAAGTCCAGATGATAGTCCATGTATGCGGCCAAATGAACCACTGCGTCCATATCTTCTAACGCCTTTTTCCAATCTTCTTTTTTTCTTACATCACCAACCATCACTTCCGCCCTCTTGTTAAGCCATTCAGGAAGTTCGCCATCGTGGGTCGGTGGCGCCAAATTGTCCAGCACACGAACGGTATAACCATTTTCAATAAGTGCATTTACCACATGTGACCCTATGAACCCGGCCCCTCCGGTTACTAGAATTTTTTTTATACTATTACTCATTTTTGTATGCTTTTTTGACAATTTCTAATACCCCAACCCCGTCAGCTCCACTTGGGCCCATATTTTTCTTTTTCTTTATAGACCTCACAAAACAATCTAGTTCTTTTCTCACAGAGTCAAAAGGTACAACTTTATATTTTTTGTATTGTTTTGATATTTTATGATTTTTATCCAAAGCCCCAGTGGTCAGAGTTTCGCCGTCGTCATATTTTTTTCCAAACCCACTAATCTTACAGTACCCTTTTGTGCCCACGACCTCCATTAAAAAAGTTGGGCTCCATTCGGTTATAGACACATGCAGAGAAGCTGTCTGTTTATCTTTATTTTTTAGTAGAACAAAGGCATTATCTTCTACTCCAGACTCCCAATACTTATTCGAAGTAAATGACTTTACCTTATTTGGTTCTGAAGAAAGAAACCACCTAGCCAAATCAATCACATGAACCCCTTGGTCCATCAATGCACCTCCTC